>JAUICR010000005.1 GCA_030427785.1 Bacteroidia bacterium
TTGTTAGCTTAGTATTTACATGTTTCGAATTTTTAGATTGGTTTTTATTAAATATACCATTTTGCTGGTGGCATTGTCTTTTGTTCCAGCGATATCCTACGCACAAGATAAGCCCCGTATAGGCTTAACCTTGAGTGGTGGAGGTGCCAAAGGCCTTGCTCATATTGGTATACTACAAGCTTTGGATAGTGCCGGACTCAAAGTAGACGCCATATCCGGAACTAGCATGGGAGCCATTATGGGCTCTTTATATGCCATAGGTTATTCCGGTAAAGAGTTAGAGCAACTAAGCAGAGCCATGGATTGGAATCAGCTTTTTTTGGGGAGCCCAAAACTTGAGGAAGTAAGTTATTTACAAAAAGAGGATTATGGCGTGTTTCCACTCAATCTGCCTATTGAGAATTACAGAATGATGCCATTTACTGGTATAATTGAAGCGCAGGGGCTGTGGCGAGAATTTGGAGAATTGTACCTTCCGGTATATGATATTCAGGATTTTTCGCAATATGATATCCCCTTTAAGTGTATAGCTACTGACCTAAGCACGGGAAAAGTTGTAGAACTGAAAAGTGGAAATATTGTAAATACAGTAAGAGCTAGCATGGCTATTCCTTCCATTTTTACAGCCGTTAAGTACGAAAACACAAAGCTGGTAGATGGTGGTGTTGTTCAAAATTTTCCGGTGTCAGCCCTTAAAGAATATGATATTGATTATTCTATAGGAGTAAATCTATCAAGCGGATTGTTGGATGCTGATAAGCTCAACTCGCCTGTAGATGTGCTTTTGCAAATTGCATTTTACAAAGACGCTGACAATATAGAACAGCAAAAAGAGTTGTGCGATTTGCTGATCGAACCAAAGCTGGAACCCTATAATACAAGTAGCTTTGGGTATGCAGATAGTATTATTGATATTGGTAAAAAAATAGGCGACCTGTATTACCCTATTTTCAAAAAACTAGCAGACTCCTTAAATATTACCCAAGAGGTTACACCCATACCTAGTAGGTATAACAAGCATGTAGAATTAATCATTGATGACATTGAAGTTCCTAATCAGGATACGGAAACCGCAAGGCAACTTATTGCCAACCTAGACTTACCAATAGGGGAAAGAATGTCTGGTACAGAAATAAGTCAATCAATAGATAAAGCATACAGCACCCTACTCTATCGTAAAATAAGCTACTACCTTGTGCCCACTAGCATAGGTCATGCTAAGCTGGTGGTAGATATTGAGACCAACCCTAGTACTTTTTTGCGCCTAGGTGTACACTATACTCAGTTTAGTTCTATTGCTCTTACTACCCAATTCAGTACCAACTATGAGATATTAAAGGGTTCTCAATTTTTGTTGAAACTAAATTTGAGTGAAAATTTTCGAGCCAAATTCAGGTATCGTCAATTTTTGAATGAAAACCATAGCCTTGGCTTGGAGTTCAATGCACAGCAAGATTTTTTTGGCTACTCGTCTTATGATGAAAACCTAACAAAAAGCCTAGGCTTACAAACGGCCAATTCACTATTGGGCCTTAATTTATTCAAAGTGTTGGGGCATTCCTCAGCCTTGGGAGTAGGTTTCCAAAAAGAATGGGTAACTCAAAGGCCCGAAATACAAACGGAAGAAAAGGAAGTAACCAAAAACAACTTTTGGTACAGCTTTGCTTATGTCAATAAAAACACGCTAAACCGAAGGCTGTATCCACAAAAGGGTTCGCAATTGGAGTTTACTGGAGGCTTTGTATTCGGACAAGGGCCAAGTACTATTGGCACCGTAGATATAGATCCACTGCTATTTGATGATGCCATATCGAATACCTTAGATTATTACCCACGCGTAGAATTAAAAGTAACTAAACTAGTACCTGTAAGTACCAAAGTTTCTTTGATTGGTTCCATAAAGTCTGGTATTAATTTTTATCCAAATGATGCCTACCTCAATTACTTTGGCCTAGGTGGTGAGCAGGACTTTATTCGCAACCAAATTCCTTTTGCCGGGCTTTTCGAATTTCAGGTTGCCTCTAATAGTATTGCCACCGCACAACTAGGAATGCAATACGAGCCTTGGCAAAAAGTCTTTTTCACGCTAAAAGCTAATTCTGCCCTGTACGATTTTATAGATGTAAATATTGATAAGTGGACAAGTGATAATTATATAAATGGTTTTTCATTGGCTGCGGGGTATGCTACTGTTATAGGACCTGTAGAGATTTCGCTGCTGTACAATGACGGAAGTAAGAGTTTTGGAGGCTACGTAATGGTAGGATTTCCATTTTAGGAAATAACGTAGAGGGCCATTACAGTATTTAGTCTTTTAAAAAAAGTAGGAAATATTGGGTGACCTATTAGTTCATTCGCTATTAAGTGGCAAATAACCCGAATGACCAAACTACTCTACTTTTTTTCTCAACACCTAGAAAGCCCTAAAACTTCGTCTAATTCAGGTGCAGATAGCGATTCAAATTCTTACGCTACTTTCATTTCTACTCAGCCCGAAAAATTGGATTTTTCATCCAAATCAGCAAAGGACAACCTTCGGCAGCACGCAATCTAAAATAGGTTTAATCCAAAAAATCGATGGTTATTCTATAGTCAAATAATACATTTGGCTTTTCATCAATTTTACGCTTAATGAGAACACTATTGAGTGTTTCTGTTTTCTTTTTACATTTCTATTTTGCCACTGGGCAAAGTCAATTAGCCAATACGTCAGATTTAGAAAACCTACCGGTTTTAATGATATTTTCTGGCTCAGACTGGTGCTTACCGTGTATTAGGTTAGAACGCGAAGTATTCTCTAACTCCAAATTTTTGGAGTTCTCGCAGAATCGATTCTCCATAATGAAAATTGATTTTCCGCAGAAAACCAAGCTTCACGATACTATCATAGAACGCAATGAAAGTTTGGCTGAGAAATATAATTCTAGGGGTTATTTTCCTTATGTAGTGTTAGTAGATTCGGAAGGAAACAAAATAGCACACCTTGAAACCGAAGGACTTACCTTAGAAAATGCAATTCAGGACCTTTCCAATCTTTTAACTGGTCAATCTCAAATTTTCAGAAAACAAACTTTACAAATGGGCAGTGCATTTGAGTTTGTGATTGTGAGTAACAATCCTGGCTCTGCGCAACAGTTTCTGCAATTTGCCGAAGCTGAAGTAGAGCGACTAAACGATGCTTTATCTGAATGGGATGAAAACTCGGATGTATCAGAATTAAATAGAATGGCAGGAATAGAACCTGTGGCATTAAATAAGGATGCCTATGGTTTACTCGAACGAAGCTTGCAATTGTCCTATTTAACGGATGCTGCCTATGACGTTACTTTTAAAGGGCTAGATTATTATTCATTTGACAAGGACACCCTCACCCGTTTTCCTGATACAACTGGCCTACACAAAAGATTGAAATTAATCGATTATCAAAAAATCAAACTTCAACCCAATAACGTGGCCTTTTTGCAGGACACGGGTATGGCCATAGGTTTTGGTGCCGCGGGCAAAGGCTATGCTGCGGATAAAGTAAAGTTGCTTTGGGAAGAATTTGGTGTAAAATCAGGAGTAATAAATGCCAGTGGCGACCTAACGGCCTGGGGAACCCGACCCGATGGAAGCCCTTGGAAAGTGGGTATTGCCAGCCCAGAGAACCCGGATGAAATACTGCTGTGGATTCCCATAAAAAATAAAGCCGTGGCCACCTCGGGGAGCTATGAAAAGTATTTTGTTTACAATGGCACCAGATATTCGCATATTCTAAATCCACAAACAGGATTACCCATATCGGATAAAAAAAGCACAACGGTTATCAGCCCCAGTGCAGAGTTATCTGATGCCTTAGCTACTGCATTATTTGTACTACCTATTCAAGAGGGTTTGGATTTGATAAGGCAGCTTCCAGAAACGGAGTGCCTAATAATTGATGTTAATAACGAGCTCCATTTTAGTGACAAATTAAAGCTCGTAGAATAAAGCTAAAAGTTCATTTCACTTACTTTTGAAACATGAAGATTACTTTTTTCATAGCACTTGTCACCATCATTTTTTGCAGTTCTTGTACTACCGTAAAACCCTATCAAAGGGCCTACCTCAATGATGAACTTATGAAACCAGGCACACTCGATATTGAAGGTTTGGATCAAACCGTATATCAATATCGAGAAGGAGCCTTGATATCGGGAGATAGAAAAGGCAAAGGCGGCTGTGGCTGTAATTAAGCTTTGCGATGGTTAAACCGAATTTCAAATTTTGTTTTGCACTACTCCCTACCCTTTTCTTTCTAGGTTCGTCTTTCACTGTGTTTGGACAATCTGAAACTTCCGAAAAAAAAGAGGTGAAGGAATCTACGATACAAGCCCTTATGGCCTATTATCATCAAGATGGAAATCACTCGGCTGTAACTGGCGGCACCGGTACGGAGTTTTTAGAAGTGTATAGCACAAGCATAAATTACTATCACACAGTAGATACCAACAAAACGTATAGTGTGCATGTAGGAGCAGATATTATCTCATCGGCATCTACAGATAGAATTGATTATGAAATGTCATCAGCCTCAAGAGAAGACCTTAGGAGTAGCGTGGGCCTTGGCTATAGCCAAACATTACAAGGAAATGATGTTACCTTAGGAGGCCAATTGATGTTCTCATTAGAATCAGATTATGCATCAATTGGCACCGAAATTTATATCGCCAAAGTTGCCAAAAACCAGCTGTCTGATTGGTCATTCTACTTTTCGGCATTCTTTGATGATTTGAGATGGGGGCGCCTACAACCACCCTATATTGTAGAAGCCATAGGCCTTATTTATCCTTCCGAACTTCGATATAAAGAATGGTTTGATATACACAATCGCTATTCCTATAATTTTTCATTTTCGTATAGTAGAGACTTAAATAAAAGAATGAACCTTAGCTTTTATCCTCTTTTTACATACCAGCAGGGATTGCTTTCTACACCTTTTCATCGGGTATATTTTGAAAACCAACTAGAGGCAAAAGTGGAAAACCTACCGCGCGAAAAATATGCCTCCGCTCTGGGTATTCAATGGAATGCCTTTGTTACAAAAAGGATCATTCTACGCACTTTCTACCAAGCTTACCTTGATAATTTTGGAATGACTAGTCAAACGGCCAAACTAGATGTGCCTATTAAGCTTTCTCCAAAGTTTACTTTAATGCCTTTTATCAGATATACACATCAAGTAGGAACCAGATATTTCAAACCTTATATGGAGCACAATATCAGCGATACTTATTATACCTCCGATTTTGATTTGTCCAGTTTTTGGTCAAACAGCATAGGCATTACTACCCTAATTACCCGAAGAACAGAAAAGAGTGCCCGCTGGCAAATACAGCGATGGTCTTTGCGCTACGCCTATTACCAGCGTAGCGATGGACTAAAATCGCACATGTTAAGTGTGTTTTTAGATTTGGGCAAAAAAGTTCAGCTACCCAAGATGTACTAAAAAAGCCTTGTGAAAATACATTCACAAGGCTTTTTTTCCGAGATTCAAATTAACTTTTTATTACCTATTGCAATTTGCTATACACACGGTATCCTGCATTATCTGTAGAGTACCAATCGGTATACTGTTCGCCATTAGAATTTACCCAATCGTTGAATTTTAAATATGCCTCCGTGATGTGAGTTTTCTCAGTTGGAATCATATAACTATTGTTGATTTCTATTGCCCAAGGGTAATTATTAGATGATCTATAATAGCTTCCTTCTGCCGGATTGGAATGGTCAGAAGCTTGACCGAAGTAACTCAGATTAGCCAAAGCCGTAGGGGCGTGATCTTTCTTGTGTACCTCTCTACCTCTATCTCCATTCACAAAAATAAATGGGTTGAGCCCTAGTTGGTTTAATAAGCTAAAGCTGTAAGGTGTATTTAATACTACCGTCACCGTTAAGGTATCCGTCATATTATCATGCGCATCGTCAAATAAAATCATGGTGGCTAAAGATTGGCCCGTCTCCATACCGTTTGATCCAATGGTTACAATATTTTCGGTAAGATTGGTGCCAGATACCGAGCTAACTATCCCGTCAGCAAAAGGAAATTGAATACCGAAACCATTGTGGTGAGAAGCCCCAATGTGGCGTACTTTAAACTTCATTTCCATTTCTACTACCTGATTGGTTGCATTAGTTACAAATTTGTAATTAACATCCAACACAAGATCGTTGAAGTCATAATCTCCTTTTCCCGGCCATAAATCTTCAAAGGCCAAACTTGCAAAATCGGTACTATTAGGATAATATTGATTTGTAGCTTTATTTCCATCGTTTGGATAATCATCCGAACCATTATCTACACCATCATTATCGTCATCATTATTTCCGTTAGTTACTACAGGCGGAATATTAGTTACGTCTATAGCTGTTACAGGATTGGAAGTTACATAGAAAACACAATCATTAAAATCTTGATCACAATTGCTCAAATTTCTGGCAATGTCTTCAAAGCCCACTAGTGTCAAACCTCTTTGCGCGTGGTACATTGTTACGTTGTGCTGACGATCGGCCGCATTAGGCTCTGGATTGAAGTTGGGTTGCGAGTATAGCTTAAGCGCATTATAATTTACGCCACTATTATCACTCCAGGCATTTTGAAGCAATACCCAGCCTATACTAGTATTGGCGTCAAATCGTCCTAAATAAACTTTATCACCAGAGTATAATCCCCCACCTGAGCCTTGGAAAGATGCATTGGGGAAAATGATTTTTGTAGTATCAATGTCTGCGGCAGTAGCCGGTGGATTGTTTGTTGGATACGTATAATATCCCAATACATTTCTATACCCTGCGCCTTCATGTACAAATGTTACCCATACATCTGCCAGAGCAGTTATATCCAATTCGGTATCATTAGAAGTAGATAAAAGGTTAGGAGAATTAATTGGAACCTTCTTTCCTTCCGGCAATGAAGAATTTACATCTGCCAATAAACTTTGATCAAGAACATCTGGAATTTCAAGGTAGTTAGGCGTTCCATTAGAAGTATAGGTTCCTAAATACGAATACACCATTCCTGCATTTACTTCACTACTACCTAAAAAAGCCAAACTACTTTTGCGAGTAGATTTTTTAGGGTCGTTGCTAAAGAAGTGAGAAACACTACGATTTTCAAATTCTAAAGTAAAATCGGCTGGTAAGCCTATATAGGTTGATTTTACAAATACACTGTTTTGATAAGTGGGTAGCGAAAAGGTAGCAGAATAGTTTCCACTTTGGTCCAATACACCCTTGCCAAATAGCTTGCCACCTCTTAGGGGGTCTGAGGTATAAAGCTCAAAGGATGCTCCTGATAGCTTAGCAGAAGCTGAAAAATTGAATGATACGTTTTCGGTAGTCTGAAATGCAAATGATTCAGAAACATTAGAGGTCCCTAATTTTGATTCATCGTTTTTACAGGAAATAATTCCTAGGGCAAGAAGTCCTACGAGGCCGAGTTTTTTAAGTTTCATATTGAGTTAGAGTTTAATCGAGTTTTTATACTCAAGAGTTTGTTCCAAAATTAGAGTAATCACAAATAAAACAAAAGAAAAAACACAGCTTTAATTACTCATTATAAATACGTTACAAATTTTATTCGGCATTTAAAGGCTCTGTATATTTTAGCTGTAAAACGCAAATAATAACTGATATAAGAGGATGGACGGCCAAGAAATGTGGTAAACTAAAAACCAAACCTTTGTGGTAAAACAAAATTTTGACACCCGTCCTTTGGATGTAGAAAAAGGAAGAACATAAAAAATCCCGACTGTCAAATTATCTGTAAGCGAGGATTACAAATTTTAATTCGAATAAAACGTTTTGATAAAAATAATTATAGTCTGTATCCTACTTTTAGTTTTTGTTTTTTTCCTAAAAACGCTCTCAAAGCCAATTTTATTGATACGTATTTAGCCATTACGATATTGAAGAATTGACCGAATAACTAGCACGATTGTAAACGGAAGAAAAGCAAGGTTTAAACTTTGTGGCAGGAAGGCCCAAGATGCTAATAGCCCTAACCCGAATAACGTGCTGAACCCAAAATACCTTTTCAAAAGTTGGCTTCCATTATTAAAAGCCAATAGCACAGCAGCCACTATATGTAGAGGAAAAGCCCAAATTATATTATAGTTGTAGGCAGCAGCAGAATGATCTGTAGCAAACCACAATACTATCAGAAAAACACCCAAAAAACCTGAAACTCCAAAAAGTAGAATGTCAAACCATTTGTTGATACTCCCCCATTGCTCCCTTTTAGTGGAAACAAGAACTCCCACTAACAATACCATTAGCATCCAATAAACGGGCTTATTCCACAATGCAGCTTTTTCCACTGGCCGAGGCTTATAGGTTAGCTTAGTAGTCCTTACTAAAGGTGCTACCACATCACCCGATATGATACTAGCATCATTCAAACTACTCTCTAAATAATCTGGCAAAAACTGATGCATCCAATAAGTAGCCTGTTTATCCATTGGTAATCCCAGGCATAAGTCTATTCCCAAATCTCCCCAAGGCTGCTCTTGCAAATACAAGTCACATAAGCCTCTTATAGTGTGGTTGGATTTAAAATCGAGGCTGTCATAACTAATAGAATCAGCAAACACATGCTTGATTGCATCTCTTATTCGTGTAGCGCAGTTGTCATAAAAATAATCATAGCTGTAGTACATGTTCTCGGGCTGGGCATTCCACTGCAGAAAATTATAAAGCCTTTGGGTTTGGTTCCTATTTAGGTTCAAAACTTGCTCATGAACATATCTATTCTCGCTAATGTACGAAGCCACAAACCTGTCATAATCCATAGTGGCCAGCCGATAGTTTAAATGCCCTTTAGCAAAATTCAGGTAGAAATTAGGTTGCTCATAGTCAAAAACTCCATAGTTGTACAATACGTTTACTCCGGTTTTAGAATCTTTAACATAAATAGCACTATGGCCAAAAGCAGAATACAACTCTCCTTGATATGGTCCGCAGGTGATAACCCTGATTTCGGCATTTGGCGATAGCTTAATATTGGCAGCAACCAATAGTGGGATTGAGAATAGAACAATCAAAAACCTTTTCATGCGGTGAAGATAAATTTCATCTGGCAAGGAGCAATAATAAAACCTTTACTCTTATATTAATTCAATATAAATAAGACTTATGGAAGTGTCTATTAATTTTGCCTGCGAAGATTCACACATTAGAAAATAACATTGTAAAAATGAAGGAGGTAAAATGCGAGTACTGCCAAACTTGGACGGACGGAAACTTGGAAAAATGCCAACATTGTGATGGTATATTGTACGAAGACAGAATCAAAGAACTTGCTTCTAGAGATATAGATAGTGGTACTGTTCCTATAATAAAAATTAACCCCGATGATTCACTCCCCATAAAAGGAGGTAAACATTTCCTCCGCATTGGTCAATTAATTTTTATGTCAATCATTTCTACAATAGCGGCTATTGCATCCTCTACAGTACACTAATGAAATACTTCAGTCGCTATTTTTGGTTTTGCCTAAGCCTATTTGTGTTTAATCAAGGGCTCGAAAAAGCAGGTATTTTTATACCTTTTGTACACAGTTATTTAGATGATCTACTTTGCCCAGGCATAGTACTTGGGTTTGCCCTCAGTTTCCAGCAGCAAATTACGTATCGCTCGGCCCTATATAGGTTTAGTAAGTGGTACGCACTCATTTTTGTATTATGGTACAGTTTACTATTTGAAATTGTTTTTCCAAGTTTCGATTCACGCCATCATAGTGATGTATGGGATGTATTGGCATATTCTATAGGCACAATTGGCTTTATGAATTGGGGAAATGCATCAGCACCTCAATTATTTCAACTCTATTGGATTAAAACCCGATCATCCTAAGCTAGCTGATAGATCAGTAAAGGATTGTAGGTTGCCCATACTCTAAAGTAAATCAACACCTTACTTCTTTATTTGATTCTGGCATTTTGGCTACTTTTATAAAATGTGAAAATTCAAGCATTATTTTAGCCAAAAAGCTTGCACCATTAGTGGTAATATCTAAATTTGCAGCCTCTTAAAAAGAAGAGATAGCCCGCCAAGCATTGATCGATTTTCGATTTGAATTTGGCAAATTGGTGAGATGGGTGAGTGGCTGAAACCAGTAGTTTGCTAAACTGCCGTACGGGCAACCGTACCGCGGGTTCGAATCCCGCTCTCACCGCCACTCAGTGAAAAGTACTAAATTGTACTTACATTGAAAACAAGATACCACTCGGGGCGTAGCGTAGCCCGGTATCGCGCCTCGTTTGGGACGAGGAGGTCGTAGGTTCGAATCCTGCCGCCCCGACTTTAAAAGCTCTGCACGTGGTGTGGAGCTTTTTTTTTGCCCAAACATTTACTTTCAAACTGGTCTTTTAGGTTCGTACTTAAGCATAGCGCTCACAAGTGTTGTAAAACACGCGTAATCCTGCCGCCCCGACTTTAAAAGCTCTGCACTTGGTGTGGAGCTTTTTTTTGCCCAAACATTTACTTTCAAACTGGTCTTTTAGGTTCGTACTTAAGCATAGCGCTCACAAGTGTTGTAAAACACGCGTAATCCTGCCGTCCCGACTTTAAAAGCTCTGCACATGGTGTGGAGCTCTTTTCCCGCCTTCCATAATCAATTTTTAAAATTCAATTCAAATTGTGGAAGAGCGTTCATGGAATCTAGTTCCAGTTGTGTTTTCTGACTTATATGTTTGCTCCTGTATCCAAAGTAGTTTTTCTCAGGAAAGTATATAGGCAAGTAGGTACTGTCTCCACCATAATACTTTAGCACTTTAGCATTACAAGGAAATGTAGCGTCAAAACACTCTAAAGGCGTACTTGGCACATGATATTCAAACGCACCCAAAAATGTCTTCTTAGTATCAGGCTTCCAAAGTGGAGTAGGTTTAATCCAGCTAACATTAGATATACCTCCATAATCAAAAAAATGCTGGATTCTTGGACTATTTGAAACCTTGTGCCAATTGGGCAAAACGAATATTAGGCCGATAGCCAGCAATGCTACTTTGAATTGTGAAGTGGAAATAGCTATTCCTTGAGATTCTCTGATTCCATCATTTATCAGCAACAAAACAAGGATATAGGGCAAAAGAATTCTGCCTTGCGGAATAATCAATAACCAGGCAGTGAAAATGCCTAGAAAAAATATCCCTAAAGGAGAACTTACTGTTTTTCTAAGGCCTTTGAACAAAAGAATCATTAGGAACCCTACTCCAAAAAGTAGATCTAGTGCCCTCAGATGCAGCGCCTCAAAAAGATATGGATTGTACGACTCTGAATAATTTTCAATAGCTACATCTCCCTTTAGTTGTGCCATAGCTTCTTGCGGAATACTCCACGCCAAGTTTAGATTTCCTATTACTGGCACCCAACCTGATAGCCACATAAACTTGAGTATAAAAAACATTACTGCCATCAGTATAGGCCAAATAGGAAATTTGGCTTTTGAGGTAAATAGTTTTATAAGAATAAGAACGCTAATTCCACCGGCTGACAATTTTATAAAAGGCAATACAATAGCTACTAATATCCAGTATTTTGAATTTTCAGAATTAAAATTAGCAACCCCTGCAAAGGAAGTAAACACAATAGCACAGACTAAAAGATCAGGCGATGAAGCCTGGGCAAATTGAACCAAAAAAGTAAATAGTAATAGTCCGGTAAGCAGCTTACCAAGCGCCACGTTTTTAAACTGCATCAATCCACTAACTATTACTGCAATAGCAATAAGTGAGGAGAAATCATTTTGGCCAACATTCAAAACGGAGTTGCCAATAGCTTCAATACTATGAGCTGCTGACATCTGAATGAAATACAAATCAAAATTGGCTAAACCTGCTGGTACTCCATATTCAAACCATCTCACACTTTGCTCATAATATCTACCACTATCCAGGAAACGAGTAGGCATTGAGGCCGTTAACAAAAATGGAATTGCCAAAAGTATCCCCCATAGAATTTCTTTAGGGTGGGCCCATGTTCCTATAAAAAAACGATAACCAATAAATGACACTAATAAAGCCCAAGCTGCTAGTGTATCTACTTTATAAGAAAATCCAATAAGGTGCGATACCAAAATAAAGGATATCCAAAAGACGAGCTCCTTTTCCGGGGTTTCAAACCTTTTAATCCACAACACAAGAAAGGCTAACAGCAGTACGATCAATCTCTTTTCTAATTATAGTCAGTATTATACGAGTAAAATAAAGCAATCTTAAGCAGACCCTCTTACATTTCAAGGTCTATCTGTTAAACTATTCTCAACAAAAAAAGCCGTATCAACATAGTTGATACGGCTTTGGTTTTTTGAAGGGAGGATTAACCCACTTTTACTAGTTCTACATCAAAAACCAGCCAGGCATTTGGTGGAATCACACCACCTGCACCGCTAGCTCCGTACGCCAAATCGGGTGGCAATACTAATGTAGCCTTGTCTCCTTCACTCAATAAGGCAATACCTTCATCCCATCCCGGAATAACTCTACCGCCTCCTAAAGGAAACTGAATAGGCTCTCCTCTTGACGAAGAATCATCGAAAACGGTTCCGTCTTCCAGCATTCCTTTATAGTGAACAGACACATTTTTGCCTTTTACAGCTGTGGCTCCATTTCCGTTGGTTTTAATTTTATAACGCAAACCAGAATCTGTGGTTTCAAAACCTTCACTCAAGGCGTTTATTTTTTCCATAGCTTTTTCTTGAGCAATTTTTGCCAATTCATCTTTTTTTGACATGTAGTCGTTAAATATGGTAGCTGCATCAAACTGCTTTGCCGCCTCACCCACTCTTTCGATGGTTACTTTTTCAAGCACATCATTTTGGGCAATACTATCTACAATATTCTGCCCTTCTAGCACTCTACCAAAAACTGAATGTTTACCATCAAGCCAAGGTGTAGGTACGTGGGTGATAAAAAATTGACTGCCGTTAGTTCCAGGTCCTGCATTTGCCATAGACAACATACCTGGCTCGCTATGATTTAATGATGAATCAAACTCATCCGGAAACTGATAACCTGGTCCACCTGCACCTGTGCCAGTAGGATCTCCACCTTGTACCATAAAGTCATTAATTACTCTATGAAACTTCAATCCATCATAATAAGCTTCACCTATTCCTTTTGAGCCGTTTTCAATTTTTCCTTCGGCCAACCCAACGAAGTTGGCTACGGTCATCGGGGTTTTATCAAAAAATAATTCGGTTACTATCTCACCTTTTGAGGTTTTAAACCTCGCGTACAATCCGTCCTTCATTCTTTCTTTTACTTTATCTCTACTAATTCTACTTCAAATACTAACCATGAATTTCCTGGGATAGGACCACGTGGTTGAGCTCCATAAGCTAAATCGGGAGGAATAACCAACATGGCTTTTTCTCCTACATGCATCATACCTATGGCTTCATCCCATCCTTTGATTACTTGCCCTTGTCCAAGTACAAATTCAATGGGGGTACCACGATCTAATGAACTATCAAATTTTTTCCCGTCTACAAAAGTTCCTGTATAGTGTACTGCTACCTTTTGGCCAGCCACAGGCTGAGCACCTTTAGTAGGTTCTTCTATTTTTATTCTTAATCCAGTACTCGTTACATCAAATCCTTTAGAAATTTCATCCACTTTTACCATAGACTCTTTTAAGGCCTCTTCTTGTGCTTTTCTAAAATTTGCTACTCCTTCATTGAATACTTTATTGGCATCAAATTTTTCGGCATCTTTTCCTATTCTGATGATGGTAACTTTATTCATAACAACAGGAGTATTAGGCTTATCCTGTGGATTACGATCTACTTTTGAGATAGCATCAGCAACGTTTTGACCCGAAACTACTTTTCCAAAAATGCTATAACTACCGTCCAATTGCTTGGTAGGTGCCACGGTTATAAAAAACTGACTACCATTAGTATTAGGCCCAGCATTGGCCATAGATACTACTCCCTTGTTATGCGATAGCCCACCATCTGTTTCATTAGGAAACTCATAGCCCGGACCACCAGAACCATTGCCTGCAGGATCGCCACCTTGAATCATGAAGCCTGGGATTACACGGTGAAAACTTAGGCCGTCAAAATATGGCTTGCTTGCATAGTTGGCACTCACTCCCTCTTTGTTTCCTTCTGCAAGTGCTATAAAGTTGGCAGAAGTCATTGGTGCTTTTTCAAGCTCAAATTTGAAGAGAATTTCACCATTGGTAGTCTCTAATTTGGCATAAATACCATCTTCTAAGGTTACTTCTTCAGCATTTACTTTTACCGGATTTGTATCGGCAGTATTGGCTGAGGCATTTTGCGAATTGCATCCGCTTAGCACTCCTGCCATCAATAGAGCGGTCATCAATAGGTTCTTCATAATTCTACGATTTCGATTTTTTTATGTTTAGAATAATTATTTCGTACACCAGTGGAGTCATCGGCTGTACTTTGTTCATATCGCCAGCCACCCCAAAAGCGAGGTGCGAAGGTAAAATAAATAGCCCCTCATCACCAAGTGCCATTAGCTTTAGTGCTTCGTGCACACCAATTTCGGTATCCATCTTATCTACCTTTAGGGTTACTATACCCAAGTCATCTGACGAATAAAGCAACTCTCCTTGCAATGAGTATATCTTATAAGCGTATTCCACCCAATCTTCAGTCTCTACAAGAATGGTGTCACCTGATTTCTTGGTTATGGTATAGTACAGGCCCGTTCCGGTTCTTTCCATTTCCAAGTTATAATCCTTTTGGTATGCCTCTATAGATTCTCTTTCCTTTTCCAAAAAATCTCTTCTCGCTTCTATTCTTTTTTCCTGAATAGCCTCAGGCGAAGGAGGCGGTGGATTTTTCTTAGAGCTGCTACAATCGCAACTAAGCACTGATGCAACCACAATCAAGAACATAATAGAGTATTTCAAAGCCTTAATTTTTTTGTAGTTCATCAGCATAGTCAACTAAAACCTTTTTTAGAGTACTTAGGGTATCTTCCAAATTTTGAGAGGATAACGCTCCAGCGGCATTTTTATGACCACCTCCATTAAAGTGCACCCGAGCCAGCTTATTTACATCAAAGTTTCCTTTGGAACGAAAAGACATTTTCACCTTACCATCTTTATCTGCAATAAATACGCTGAGCTTTATACCATGTAATGACAAACCATAATTTACAAAGCCCTCGGTGTCTCCTTTCTGAAAATCAAATTCAGCTAAATCTTCCTGATTGAGATGCATAATAGCTGTATTCAAATTGTGAAGCACTTCCATTTTATCTAAAGTTCTGCCAAGCAGTGCCAGTCTGTTTTCACTATTTGTGTCATACACTAGGCCTGCTATTTCGTGTGGCTTCACTCCTATTTCCAGCAATTTGGCTGCCACCATATGTGTTTGAGGTGTAGTTCCACTAAACCTGAAATTCCCTGTATCGGTTATTATTCCAGTATACAGGCAGTTAGCCGCTTCCGTTGTGATATGGGCTTCCATTCCTATAGCTTTTGCAAAATGGTATATCATTTCGCAGGTAGAAGACATGGCTGAATCCGAAATCATCACATCTACAAAGTCTTCAGGCTCTTGATGATGATCTATCATAATTCTATTGGCCTGAGATGCTAATAGGGCATTGGCCATAGTTCCACTTCTTTTGAGAGAATTATAATCCAAATGGAAGATAAGATCAGCCTTTGCAATAATCCGGTCCGCTTCCTCCTCATTGCCTTCATAGCACAATACCGCTTCATGGCCTTCCATCCAATGCAAAAAATCTGGATATGCATTGGGAACGATAACCTTACTCACTATTCCAGCATCATTTAAAATTGATTGCAACCCCAAGGCACTACCCATAGCATCTCCATCAGGGCTTATGTGATTGGTAATAACTATGTGCTGAGCATTAGCTAGTAAGGCTTTACTTTTTTGGACTACAGAGGGCGAAATTTTCATTGCGGCAAATATAATTTACCTGCGCAGTATTAGCCTTTACCTGACTTAGATTTTAGATGGCTAGGTAGTATAAAAATTTATCTTTGGCCGCTATGAGCAAAAAAGTAAAGAATGCTTGGGCCTTTTATGACTGGGCCAACTCCGTGTATTCACTAGTAATTAGCACCGCTATTTTTCCCATATATTTTGAAAATGTGACCAAGCGAGACGATAGCAATATCATCTCCTTTTTTGGTTTTGAAGTAGAAAATATGGCCATTTATAGCTATTCTATTTCTGCAGCTTTTTTAATAGTAGCAGTCATTTCTCCCCTTTTGTCAGGTATTGCTGATAGATCAGGTAAAAAGAAAAGCTTTTTAAAATTCTTCTGCTACCTTGGTGCAGCCGCCTGTTCATCGCTCTTTTTCTTTGAAGGTGGTAACATCTACTTTGGCCTTGCAATGAGCATATTAGCTAGTGTTGGTTTTTGGGGCAGCCTGGTGTTTTACAATGCGTACTTGCCCGAAATTGCAGCCCCCGAAGAGCAAGATGCACTAAGTGCTCGAGGGTTTTCATTAGGATATTTTGGCGCTGCACTTTTACTTATTCTTAATCTGGTAATGATTGAAAGTCCTGAAATGTTTGGCATCAGCGATAAAGGACTTGCTACTAGAATTAGTTTCTTATTAGTTGGGCTATGGTGGGCTGGTTTTGCACAATATACTTTTAAGCATCTACCCGATAATCCATATAAACAAAAAGCACCAGAACGCTATATTTTTAAAGGCTATCAAGAATTAAAGAAAGTGCTTGTCCAACTGAAAGACGAACAATCACTACGCAGGTTCTTATACAGTTTTTTCTTTTATAGCATTGGGGTTCAAACGGTGATGTATATGGCCACCCCATTTGGCACTCAAGAATTAAAATTAGACACCTCTAAGCTTATCCTCACTATTTTAATCATCCAGTTTGTGGGCATATTAGGAGCCTTTATTTTTTCAAGAATTTCGAAACGCTACGGGAATATTAAATCACTTTTGATAAGTGTGATAATTTGGGCCTTTATCTGCTTTTTTGCATTCACACTACAAGCAGATGACCCTTCTATCGACCTCAAGTTTTATACCGTGGGCGGCCTGGTAGGATTGGTAATGGGTGGTATACAATCTATGAGTCGTAGTACCTACTCTAAGCTTCTGCCCGAAACTAAAGCCCATGCCTCTTTTTTCAGCTTTTATGATGTTACCGAAAAAATTGCAATTGTACTAGGTACCCTTGCCTATGGATGGTTAATTCAAGCCACAGGTAGCATGCGATCTAGTGTATTATCACTTGCCATTTTCTTTGTGATTGGGTTACTCCTGCTACTTCGCGTAAAGCGAACAAAACACGTGTATTAAAGCACTTGACAAAAGTCCATTCGAACTTCTTCAAACAGGTCATCAAAGCTTACAACCCGTCCCTTTATAGTTACTTCATCTCCTGCCTGGGCGGTTTTATTTTGAGCCTCTGCAAGTTTGCAATAGGTACCTCCTTCCAATAGTATATGGTCATCAGCTACCTCGGCTGCAATACCCGTTACCTCCACTACCTTGTCTAGGTATATAGCATTAGCTCCTTCCATATCCTCTCTATAATCCTGCCCCAGCTGCACTGATGTTACTTTAACACTTGCCACTTCAGCATCTATATCTCTATGAGGTTTGTTCATGTACAAATACACTCCACCCCCTATTAACCCCAGCAGTACAACTGCTATTAGTACTTTTTTCATAACATGATTTTAAGCTAAAGTAAGTTCTTTATTAATTATTTTATTTACTTTTTCACTGATTCAACTCCAGAAAATCAAGGTTCAAATCCAATAAAAGAGATTTGGACACCCAAATTACCGCTTTCGGAAAATAAATAATTAGTGAGTCCCTTTCCCTTCCAACCACTCTTTAAAATTTGAGGCTCTGTCCGTAGCCACCACAGTATCCAAATCTTTACTGGGCTTCAAATCCAACTTTAACCTTGATCGTGACCATGCATACATATTATCTATACCATCAAGGTTCACAATTATTTTTCTGTTAATGCGAAAGAATTTATAGGGGTCCAAAATCTGCATTAGCTGTTCCAAACTCTGGTCCACCGGAATTTCCTTTCCTTCAAATGTCATTACCATTACAGCTTTTGATTCTGTAAAAGCATAGGCTACATCATCCACAGGTATGGCTTTATATCGCTGGCCCAGCCGCACCAATATCCTTTTTTGGTATTGGGTTTCCTTGCGGGAAATTGCCTCTGCCAACAGTTCATAATCAATCCCTGAGATGGATTGTTTCAAGGCTTTATCAATAGCTGCTTTAAGTTCTTCCTTTTTAATAGGCTTTAATAAATATGCAACCCCTTGGTGCTTAAATGCCTCAAGTGCATATTGGTCAAAGGCTGTGCAAAATATCACATGGCTTTCGGGAGTGTATTTTTCAAAAATCTCAAAACTCTTTCCATCGGCCAGCTCAATGTCCATTAAAATAATGATGGGGTCTTCATTTGCCTTTAGCCACGCTACACTGTCCATTACCGTTGCCAATGGAGCTATGAGTTCTGCATCGGGAAACAACTCTTTCACCATTCGGGCCAGTCTTCTTGCTGCACGCTCTTCATCCTCAATTATTAATACGGTCATAGCTTATGATTTTGATAAATCACGGGAAGATAAACGGTAAAATACTCAAGGGTAACTTCAACCTTTACCTGCCCCGCGTTATAGTATTTATACTTCTTTTTAATGCTGTCAAGGCCATAGCCGGTAGATTCATCTGATTTTACTTTGGCCCAATGCCTATTGCTGATCACAATAAAATCAGCCTCATACCTGATCTCCAACTCCAAAGGTTTGTCTTTAGAAATCACATTGTGCTTAAAAGCGTTTTCTACCAAAAGCTGCAATGTTAAGGGCGGAATATAGCTAGCCAATACCTCATTTGGCAACTCAATATTAGCCATAAGGCTGTCGCCAAATCTTTTAGCTTGTAGATGAAGATAAGTCTGCACTATTCTCACATCCTCCTTCACCATTATCAAATCCACTTCCCTAAATTCAAGAATATACCGGAAGAAATCACTTAAGTCGGATAGATAACTAGTTGCCCCATCCCTGTCCTCTTCAATAAGCGCCATAAGGGTATTAAAGCTGTTGAACAGAAAATGAGGGTTTACCTGGCTTTTCAATGTTTCTAGCTGCGCCTGAACCTGTTGTTTTTCTCGTTCTTGCTTTTGCGCCAAGGTTTTTAAACGAATCCTAAAAAGGAAAAAAACCATACCCACTAGTAAAAGTACACCTATGGTTATGCTGTACCAGCGCGAATACCACGGCTGGTAAATAATAAATGAAACACTTTCAATTTCACCCTCGGGATAGTTTCCATCCACACCCGCTACCACCTCAAAGGTGTAATTGCCAGGTGGTAGTCGGGGATAACTTATTTCCGTATCCTTACTCTCTATCCAGTCAGGGTCAAAGCCACTTAACCTGAGTTTATAGCGTACCGCACTAGGCTCGGTGTACCAGCGCCCTACATACTGAAAGGTGAAATAATTCTCATCTGAAGAAAAACTGGTCCTTGTTGTTGGCTTTTGAAAAAGCCTATAATCCTGAATAGTTGTTTTTGGCTGTGTTTTTACAGGGAGGTGATCAATAGACAGACTAGTAATACCATTTGAAGTTCCAATATAAATTATATCACCACCGTTGGTGGCATGTGCATTCAGTTGGGGCTGTAGTGCTCCCAATCCAAACGACTTTTTGTAGGCAACCCACTTCTTAACTTCAGGTATCCAACGGTGAACACCTCCATCATGCATCACCAAAATAGAACCGTCTTCCAAGGTTTCTATTCCGGCTACCTTCCCAGGCTCCTCAGGGTATGGAGGTACTTCAAACATGCTCCCTTGCGCTGACCACCCCTCAAGTATGCCTCCGGAGGTAACCCACCATATATTGCCTTTTTTATCAGAGGAAACATCCAAAACAACTTCATCCTGTTTTTTTCCTGACAAGGGTTCAAACCCATTCCCATTCCAGCTCAAAACCCCCTCCCCATCCGTTCCGATATATACCTTCCCCGATTTATTTACATGAACAGAATAAATGTATTGTACGCTCACTCCCTGGTTCCGGTCATAACTATTAATTTCCCTGACACTCCCACCATCTTCAAAATTAATATGAGAAACACCCCCTAGCGTGCCCACCCAAAGTCCCAACCTGTTTCCACTTATGGAAAGCACATTGTTGTTGGCAAGGCCAGATTCCTCATTATAGATTTTCATGGAACCGGCAGCAGGCTCATACCTCAACAAGCCACCATCAAAGGTTCCGCACCAAATGTTGCCCCAGTCATCTTTGTATAAACTCAAAATGAGGTTAGCACCCTGCCATACTTTTTTTGAGGTATTGGCTGCTATATCGTACCGGTACAAATCACCTACCTGAGCATACCAGATTGCATCATTAGAAGTTACAATTGCTGTTACTGATTGCTCCGTTGCAAAGTGATAATACCATTGGTCAATCATAAAAATACCTCTGGACCCCAATACCCAAAGGTGCCCTTCGTGGTCTTCAGTAAAAGTTTGTATTCTGGACCTTCCCGTTACATCCAGTTTTAATTGTATCCAGCCACTATTGCTGTTTTTTCTAAAAAGTTTCCCGTCTTCTGATAAGCACCAAACAGTACCGAAGGATCTTGTTATTCTTTTTGCATCTGAAGTGGGCGCAATAAGGGTATCAATTACTTTTAGAGAAGAACTCAATGAGTTTAAATAGGGTTCGTAAAATGCAGCCAGCACACCTTTTTCATCGTAATGAAGGTCCTTTACAATTTGGTCGCTAAGTCCTGAAGATTGGTCCAATACCTCAATAGCTTTGCTTCCATCCTTAAAAACACAATAAACCAAGCCCTGATCTGTTGCCACGGCCACACCTTCCTTTAAAGGAATAATATCGTAGGTTTCATTACTGGGAAAGCCCTCATCGGTATTGAAATTAAACCATCTTCCTTTATTGTTCTTTACATATACCCCCTCTCCTTTGGTACACATCCAAAGTTGCTGTTGGCTGTCTTCTGCCCAATTTACTATTGGCACAGCAGGTGTGCCTTCATTTGGACTATAGGCTACTGTCAATCCGTTTTTTAATAAGTGGATTTCCCCTGTATTCCACCCTATCCAATATTGGCCAGATTGATCCTCGTATAAGCTGCTGATCTCCTTTTCGGCCATATCCTCAGAAACGTTAATCTCTTTAAAAGCGTTTCCATCATGCCGGTATAAAGACTGGCCCGCTGCAATCCATACAAAACCCTGATTATCCGTATAAAGGAGTTTAATTTCGGATGCCAACACACCCTGTGGCATATCAATCTCCCTTTGATTAAAATTCTGGGCGCTTAAAATAGTAAGTGCCAGGGAGCCAATAATAATTGTCAGCCAGTGCCTCATGAAGGTTGAAGTGTGATTTTAACTGTTACGTAAATTTCCTCGGCAATTTTTTGATATACCACTTGGGGTATCGAAATTTTATGATCTTCTAATGGCACATTAAAGTTGCTGGTGATGGTAACCTCTTTTTTACTTACCACAGCGGTGCATTTAATAATCCGCTCTACAGAAACGCCATGAATAACTAGCATCCCTTTGGCGCGCAACTCATGCTTTCCCTCTTTTAAATTTTCAATGTTTTCGATAAATTTTCCCGAAAAGGTGGCCTTGGGGTATTTTTCGCTCTCCATGTAGTTTTCATGGAAATGCTCCTGCTGCAAAGGACTATTAAAACCGTTAAAAGTTTTTGTGTAAATGAGAAATGCAAAGGTATTTTCCGAAGGCTTTAAAACTCCTGTCAATTGATTGCTCTCAGCCTCTATCAATTCAAGCGGGGCATCGCTGGTAAAGGCAATACTCCCTTTTGATCCTTTCCAAAAGTCACTTTGATTAAAGGGAGATAATACTGAAATGACAATCGAAACAAATAAAAGCCTCATTTACACTGGTGTTTAAAATTAGTGGTAAAGCTAAATCAAGGGGGGCAATTAAGTATAATTTAACCTAACCACTTCAAAAATGAAGTTGAACCCGTAAAAACAGATGCCAAACCCGTGGATGTAAAATCCAAGTTAAAAATCTGTTTCAAAACAAGTTGAACAAAGGTGTATTCGGGGTTAACGACTTCATCTTTTATATATACGAATTCATCCTATCCAAACAGGCAATTCGGGCTTATGCCTTAAATTTCACCAATACTATTGCAGAAGTTTGAGCTATCAATTTAAAATATACTTACCATGAAAAAGACATTACTTCTTATCCTGTTAACCCCTATCCTTTACGGTCAAAGTGGATGGCAGCAACTGAGCACCTCTTTTATCGAAAGTTTCAACTGTACTTATATTACATCTTCTGGTACTGTATTTATAGGCAGCGACCTTGGCAACATCTATTACTCCAATACAGGTGGCAGCACTTGGGACACTGCCACCAGCAATGCACAGGATGGCATTGCAGACATCACCTTCATTTCAGCTAATGAAGCGTGGGCAGTAGGCGATGACGGCCTGATTCTAAAATCCACAAACGCTGGTCTCAATTGGACAACAATCGCTTCCGGGGTTTTGGTAAACCTTGAGTCCATATTTTTTGCAGATACGGCTACGGCTTATATAGCCGGGCGGAATGGAACCATCCTGAAATCCACCAATGGCGGAACTTCATGGACAACACAAACAAGTGGCACTACTGATAGGTTGGAGAGCGTATGGTTTTTAACACCAAGCAGAGGTTTTATAGCGGGCCGTAACGGGGTGTTTTTAGAAACAAGTAATGGTGGCGCTACTTGGACATCCGTAAACCTTGGCCTGGATGACAATAAAGACATATATTTTTTAGATGCAAACACTGGTTTTGTTGCTGGCGAAAACGGCATTTTTAAAACCACTAATGGTGGAACCACATGGAGCCCTACAACCATGGTTGGCGTAAGTGAAATCAACGCCATACATTTCTCAAATACTACCAATGGGTATGTGGTTGGAGAATTGGGCGAAATGGGTAAAAGCGTGGATGGTGGAAACAACTGGAGTGTGGATACAGTAATTTCCGCTTTAAGCTTTATTGAATTAAACGATGTGTATTTTTTAAATGCTCAGGCAGGTTTTGCCGTAGGCGATGGAGGAACCATATTGCGTTACCTAGGCTCCTCCTCAACCAATTTTTGTTTAGCATCATATTGGGTGGATACCACGCACTCTGGTGGCAACAATGTTTACATAGTAAATAACTCCAGTCCATCCGCCATTAATCCAAACTATAACACCACCTACTTTTGGGACTTTGGTGATGGAAATACATCCACATTACAACTTCCAGTGCATAATTATCTAAATACAGGGGCATACCAAGTATGCTTAACGGTTGTTTCTACTGACACTAATAACACTATGTGTAGTCATACCTACTGTGATACCATTGGCCTTGATTCTTTAGGCAACTTGATATACAAAAACACCCTAGCAGGATTTACCTTAAACGTTTTAGACTCGAGTTCCATTGGAGTTGATGAGTTTGTATTGACAGACGGCACATTATATCCTAATCCTGCTACTGATGGAATTTACCTTAACCTTCCTAAAGAATGGAACGGTAACAGAGTTCTTCTTTTGGACAGTTATGGCCGAGTTGTAAAGCAAGGTACTTATGAAGTAAATACAATTTGGACTTTAGAAGGTATAACTCCAGGAGTTTACATTATTCAAGCATTTGATCGTCAAAATAATTGGCACCAAAGTAGGTTGGTCATACATTAGTGGAATACAACACCAGGCTGGAGTTTACTTTACTTTCGGCTCCAGCCTGCTATTGTGCGCGTTAAGCATTACTATCTACGAATAGAGACTATCTTTTGAAAATTCATAGTATTAACTACTATTTTTGGTTTCATTAAATAAATTACAAATTGTGAAGTCCCACATAATTATTCTTTTTTCAATATTAATGCTTGTGGTGGTGTTCTCTTGCGAACATGAGCCATTTCCAGCCCCACCTCCCGGAGTTAATAATCCGGGTGATACCACTAACCAGCCAATAGACACATCACAGGCAGGGACAAAACCTTGCCATCCAGACACTGTATATTTTAAAAAGGACATTCTTCCAATCTTGTCTTTCAATTGTGTAGATGCAGGTTGCCATAACTCTACCGACAAGCCCAAAGGCATTATTCTGGATAGCTATAACAATGTAATGGCTACGGCAAAAATTAAAGCTTTTGATACGGATGCGGGCAAAGTAGTAGAAATGCTTGAAGAAACAGATCCTGATGATTGGATGCCTAAAGGCCGAAATAAACTTCCTCAGGCGCAAATTGATCTTATCAAGAAATGGATTAATCAGGGAGCACTAAATCTTTCTTGTGATGATTGTGACACGGCCAATCTTTCGTTTAGTGCAAACGTAAAACCGATATTTGATGGCTGCGCTCAGCAATGTCATTCGGGGAGTGCGCCAAGCGCAGGTTTGCACCTTACTACTCACGCTCAAATAGTAGATGCAGTGCAAACCAAATTTTTGTTAGACCGAATTAATCATGTTCCTGGCTTCACTCCCATGCCTTTTGGGGGTGTTAAACTAGATGCGTGTAGAATATTAAAAATTGAAATGTGGGTGGCTGCTAATATGCCCAACAACTAGAGTTATGAAAAAATTGCGTGGAATATTTCTGGTAGCATTGCTAACTTATATTTCTGTATCATGCTACCGTGATAATAGAGACGACCTTTACAAGAACTATGACAAAAGTGGATTTTTACTTTGCGATAGTACTGCCACCAAATTCAATAAAGATATTTACCCCATCTTTTTAGATAATTGCGCGGTATCCGGATGTCATGTTGGAACTTCGCCTCAATCGGGCTTAGATTTGAGTAGATATAATGATATCAAAAATATAGCACTTACAGGTTTGCTTGAAAAAAGAATTACAGCAGCTCCTGAACAGCGCATGCCAAAAGGAGGAACTTTATCTGACTGTGAAATAAACAGAATAATAACGTGGGTAAACGAAGGAGCACTTAATAACTAATTATCTTTTTAAAAATGAAAAAAACTATTTTAATATTCATGCTAGCCATTACTTCGATGGCTGTGGGCCAAGGTACTTTAGGTACACGTACCGGAAGTGTTCATTTCTATTCTCATTCGCCTATCGAAGATATTGAAGCTTCAAACAATCAAGTTTCAAGTAAAATAAATACGGATAATGGTGAATTTGCTTTTTTGGTTCCTATTAAAGCTTTTGAGTTTGAAAAAGCTTTAATGCAAGAACACTTTAATGAGAATTACCTGGAGAGCGATCAATTTCCAAATGCTACTTTTACTGGTACTATTACTAATATTGGAGCCCTTGACCTTAAGCAGGTGGGCGAATACAGCCTTACTTTCAAAGGAACCATGACCATACATGGCGTAAGTCTAGACTTTGAACAGATTGTGGAGGCTCAGGTGGGTAAAAAAACTCTTTTCTTAGTTACAGAGTTTTATGTGAATCCGGAGGACTATGAAATAAAAATACCCGCTGGCAAGAAGGATAATATTGCTGAATCTATAAAAGTGAGCGTAAAGCTTCAATACCCACTAAACCCGTAATATCTTGTACAACAAAGCCATCCTCTTTCTACTACTGGTAGCATCGCTTCGACTAAGCGCTCAAAATGATTTATTAGAATCTCTACAAGAGGAGACCATAGAATCAACCGAATATGCGATAGCTACTTTTAAAGGTACACAGGTTATCAATTTACAATCTCCCGAAATGCCTAGCGAAGGTGTGTTGCAATACATTTTTGCGCACAGATTTGGCGCCTTTAATGATGATTTCTTTTATAATAATATGGGGCTGAATACCGCAGAGGTAAGCCTGCGATTAGACTATGGAATTAAGGACTGGCTGAACGCAGGCCTAGGGTTGAGCACTGCCACCCCTAGAACTTACTTTGGTTTTGTAAAATATAGAATGCTGCGGCAAAGCAAAGGCGCCAAAAACTCCCCTATTTCTCTTGTGGGATATTCTTCTATCTTTTACAATAACGAAAGATACAGCGATACACTTCCGCACAACAATAGCGAGCGTGTAAGCTTTGTAAATCAACTAGTGATTGCCCGGAAGTTCAATTCCAATTTTTCATTAGAATTGGTACCTACCTGGGTGCACTTTAATGTGGTGAATTTGCAATCAGAAGACAATGATCTTTTCTCGATAGGAGCAGCAGCTCGCTATAAGATTACCAATCAAGTGGCCATTACAGCTGAGTACATTTATCAGCTCAATCCACTAGAAACCAATCTTCAAAGTAGTTGGCCTGAATTTCAGTATCAAACCAACGAAAACGTGTTTTCGTTAGGTGTAGACATAGAAACTGGTGGACATGTGTTTCAAATTTTTCTATCAAATTCGAGCGGTGTGGCTGACCCCTATACTATTGCACAATCTACTGGTAGCTGGGCTGATGGGGCCATTCACTTAGGTTTTAATATCTCAAGGGTATTTACCATTTATCGTCCTAAGCAACCTAATGGGGTCTATTAATAAAGTAAGAGTCATTATCTTCATGTGAGGTTTTTATCTTCACTCAAATTGCTTTTGTAAATCTTTAGTAGTCAACGATAATTGTGTGGCCAAATCCAATTATTAATGAAAAACTATCAACCAAGTACAATCTATGGGGTATTCCTCTTCAGACTTTGACCTAGGAGTAATAGGTGCTGGCGTAGTGGGCCTGGCAACTGCTTATAAGTATCAACTAAAAAACCCAACGCATAGGGTTGCAGTTTTTGAAAAAGAAGCTGCAGTAAGTATGCACCAAACCGGAAGAAATTCTGGTGTTATTCATTCTGGAATTTATTACAAACCCGGTTCGTTCAAAGCCAAAAACTGTATGGATGGTAGAGAGCAGTTAGTAGCTTTTGCCAAAGAACATAAAGTAAAACATGATGTTTGTGGTAAAGTTATAGTAGCCACAAAGGATGAGGAGATTCCGCTTCTAGAATCCATTTTGGCAAGAGGTATAGAAAATGGTCTCACTGATCTTGAAATGATTGAAGGCCAGGCCATCCTGGACATTGAGCCTTTTGTAAATGGAAAAAAAGCCATCTACGTGCCTCAAACCGGAATTATTGACTTTAAAGGCCTGTGTGAAAAATTAGCCGAGCTTATCACTACTATTAATCCGGATAGTAGAATAGTACTTTCTACTGAAGTGATAAAGGAATTTGATGAAGGCGGAAAATCAGGTATTATAACTTCAAGAGGTACTTTTTACCTAAACCGTAGAATATTTTGTGCTGGCCTGCAAGCCGATAGAATGGCTACCACATTAGGAAACAAGCTAGATGTAGCAATCGTAGGCTTTAGAGGCGATTACTACGAATTGGCCGATCATGCCAGGCACAAAGTGAAAAATCTTATTTATCCCGTTCCCGATCCGGCCTTCCCATTTCTTGGTGTTCATTTTACAAGAATGACGGATGGCTCAATAGAATGTGGGCCCAATGCTGTTTTTTCTTTCAAAAGAGAAGGCTATTCCAAAACAGCCTTTAGTACGAAAGACACTTTGGATGCTTTGCGTTTTCCGGGTACCACAAAGCTCTTCAAAAAACACATGGCCAAAGGACTGGACGAGTATAAAAGAGCTTTTTCTAAAAAGCGATTCTTAACCGCACTAAACGAATTAATGCCTTCCCTAACCATGGATGAATTGGTTCCGGGACGCTCAGGGGTGCGGGCTCAAGCATTGAAAAAAGATGGAACCTTGGTGGATGATTTTTACATAGAGGAGTTGCACAATTCCATACATGTAATAAACGCCCCCTCTCCTGCTGCCACCGCAGGTTTGGCTATAGCCGATGAGATATTGTTACGGTTAGAAAGATCAAAATCTCAGTAATACATTCAATTAAGATTTAAGCCAATCCTTAAATTAGCAAACTCCGCAACAAAAAGATTCAAAAACAAATCCATGAAAAAATTCATTTTATTTTTTGCCTTAATATCCTCAAGCCTTATATGGGCTCAAGGATATAAATTCACAGATCAAATAGACTTAAAAACCACCGAGGTATTAAGCCAGGGCCAAACCGGTACTTGCTGGAGTTTTAGCACATCCTCCTTTTTAGAATCTGAGATAATGAGAATAAAAGGAGAAGAAATTGACTTATCAGAAATGTATAATGTACGATTTACATATCCTGCCAAAGCTGAGAATTACCTTATGCGCCAAGGCAAAGCACAATTTAGCGAAGGCGGATTGGCCCACGATGTTATCAACTCGGTTAGCCGATATGGCTTGGTGCCACAGTCTGCTTATAGTGGACTGAAAGGGGAATCAAACCACAATCATCAGAAAATGATGAAAGCACTGGAGAAAACTGTTGAGCACTACAATGAAAGACCTAATGGTGTGCTAAACCCTAAATGGAGGGCTGATGTAGATTCTATTTTGGATTATTATTTAGGAGCTGTGCCTGATAAATTTGAGTACAATGGTACCGAATATACGCCCACTTCATTTTTGGAGTACACCGGGATTCAACCGGCCGAGTATATAACTGTTACTTCATTTAGCCATCAGCCCTATTATTCTAGTTTTATTTTAAATATCCCCGATAATTTTTCGAATGGCAGCATGTACAATGTTCCGCTTGATGATTTTATGAACACTTTGAACCATGCGCTAAAAAACGGCTATACGGTAGAACTGGACTGCGATGTAAGCGAACCTACTTTCTCGGCTGGTGCGGGTGTTGCAGTTATTCCGGCTGAAACTGAGGACGCAAAAAAATCGTTGAAACAAATTGTTCCTGAGGTGGAAGTTTCGCAAGAGTATCGTCAGCTACTATTCGAAAATCAGCTAACCACAGATGACCACCTGATGCATATAGTGGGCACGGCTACTGATCAAGATGGAAATTTATATTATAAAGTAAAGAACTCTTGGGGCAAGGGAAGCCGCGTAAACTATGGAGGCTACATTTATATGAGCGTGGCGTATATGCGACTTAAGGCAATTTCAATAATGATTCATAAAGATGCTATGCCTGAAGAAATTAAAAAGGACATTAATTAACTCGGATTTTTTAATCAAATAGATGCCAAAATGAGGATTACGCTTAGCTTAATTTGTTTGTTAGTTCTTAATTCTATCCAAGCCCAATACGGCAAAGAAGTAGCCATGCAGGATTTGGACAATCTGAAAAATGGAATGCTGCTGGTTCGCCTAAAAACTAATGTGGAAGCTATATCGCAATTAGAAGCGCAGGGCAAAGCAACAGAGGCTGAAGCTTTGCGTCAAAGGCAGTATCAAGAAAATAGAGATATCATTTTATCCTTTTCCAAGTCTTTTGACTTTTGCCCAGTTTACTTCTTTTATGCATCCCAATCAGAAGACATCAGAAATGCTAAGCTTAGTGGTAACTTGTTTGATTCAAACTTAAAACTTGTAGAGACACAAAAGCTCCCAGAATTTTATTTGACAGCTGAATTTTCTAAGACTGAAAACTTGGGATTGGAGGGCCTTATAATCATGAATAGCAAGCTTTTTCCTATGGAATCACCATTTCCTTTTTACGAAAGGAAATATCGGTTCTTTGGTCTTGTGTCGCACACAAAATCTAAAATGGTATATCTAATGAACCATAATATGCATGAACACTATGCTTTTTGGTTTCCCGAAAAAGTGGAGAAAAAATAGATTAGGCCTCTACCTTTTTTGATGCCGATACAGCTTCCTTATTAAAGGTAAGCGCTATGGCTTCCCATACATTGGTAGTAGTAGCGGGAACTTCTACAAATTTTCTGGACTTTGATTCTGGGCAAATAACTTCGGCAAAGTACAAGTGATTAGACGTTAAATCATCCACATGCACGGTACGCCATAAAAATTGCTCCTCTCCGTACAAGTCACAGTCTCTATCTACTTCTATCAACGAAAACAGGGAAGCAAATCTTTTGGCTCCCATTCGTTCTTGAATACACTTTCTTATTTCCGGGTCAGATTCTTCCAAAGCATCTAAGCGCGTGATACTTTCAGGGAATTCAATGATTCTTTTTCTCACTTTCACACCTTTCCAGAAATAAAGGCTGTAATCATCATTCCAACTAATAGATGGCCCATCCTCTCTATGAAACTGCTTAAGATCATTTAGCTCAATAGTAGTAGGCAAAGGGCACCACAATACAGCACCGTCCAGCATCCATGCGTGCATAATACCGTTGCGTATCATATCATGGTAAATCAAAAACAATCCACGATCAATATCCGATAAGCCGTCAATGTTCTTTTGATTATTAAGTAGCCAAGAGATATCGCAAAAATTGGGGTGCTGTGCTACTTCATAATATTTCATTCCACGTATTGCAAGACGCTTCTGTACATCATTTTCCACCTCCTTTTGCAATGAATTGGAAATGTGCTTGAACTTAGACATGTTTTTCAAAGTTTCCTGATGATCTAGTAGAAGTTCTGAACTTTTGGCTGCCACAGATTTTGAAACAAAATCCCAGAAAAAATTATTCCTGTTTCGCACAGAAATTCTTCCATTAGTAAGGGCATTGCCGTACGCAGGATATTCGCGCATAAAATCTCTATCAAAAATGGCAGAACGGTTTGGGTTCATCAAGTGGTTAATGGCTGTTTGCAAAGCCAATGGACTTTTGAAACTATACACCTTAGGTACATCAAGGCCTGCAGCCTCGTATAATTGAAACAGTGCATTTTCTACGGCACCCTGCCTTGGCAGATAGAGCCTATCAATCCCATTTGGAAAAGTAAAAATCCCCTCTAGTTGTTGTTTTGTCATTTGCTTTAAATGTTGCCCCTCTCAATTAAAAAAGCTAATAGACTAATCATCAGAATGATAAATCCCCCCTTGTTTGTTTTCCTTACTCAAGTACATTTTTTGTAAGGTTCGGCAATATATAAATTTGATTACTCACCAAGTATTATTATCGAAAAATTTTATTTTTTACCAACACTTATTAACAATAACTTATTTCTTCTTTTTCTTAAAAAACTTTTGAATTATCATTTCAAAAGTTGAGGACTTTTCAGAATTATCCAAGTGTAGGTGGTCAGACTCCAATAACGTCTTGGTAGAATAGGATTTCTTGCTAAGCTTACCTCCACAGTAGTTACAGGTTTTACTCTCGGGGTTGGTTTTAAAGCCACAAAACTCACACAGAATCGCTTTCACGTACGGTAATTATTTGGTTTTAACAGAATATTAGCCCTGTCCAAAATACTTTTTCAGCGGTATTGCCTTTGTATATTCGCATAATAAAATTTTACAGAAAATGGCGAAAGTGGTAAAAGGGTTTTCTAAGCTTTCAAAGGAAGCAAAAATAGAATGGATAGCAGAGCAATATTTCAACAAAGATGAGAATTCCATCGAACTGTTAAAATCGTATTGGCATGCAGATGCTCCTACCCAAAAGCTTCATGATGAGTTTATTGAAAACACCTTATCCAATTTTTATACGCCCTATGGTGTAGCCCCAAACTTCTTAATAGATGGAAAGCTTTTGGCCATTCCTATGGCTATAGAAGAAAGTAGTGTGGTAGCAGCTGCTGCCAAAAGTGCCAGCTTTTGGCTGGAGCGAGGTGGATTTAAAACTAAAGTGATTTCTACCATAAAAATTGGTCACGTGCATTTTATGTACGAAGGTGATGTGCCAAAACTTCGAGAATTTGTAAAAAGCATTAATTCTAAATTTTACGAGGACACTGCCAGCTTTACTGCCAATATGGAAGCACGTGGTGGCGGTATTAGAAGTGTAGAATTAGTAGACAAGACAGATAAATTGGATCATTATTTCCAGCTTGAAGCACGTTTTGAAACTTGTGATTCGATGGGGGCTAATTTTATTAATACTTGCCTGGAGCAATTTTCTAAAACCCTTACATCGGCCATTTCATCTAACAATACATTTACCGAAAAGGAAAAACAAATACAGATAGTAATGTGTATTCTATCTAACTACACGCCTGAGTGTATTGTAAGATCTGAGGTAAGCTGCAACATTAGCGAACTTACTGATGGTTCTGACATTAGTCCGGAAGAGTTTGCCCAAAAGTTTAAGCGTGCTGTAACCATAGCAGAATTAGAACCCTACAGAGCAACTACCCACAATAAAGGTATAATGAATGGTATAGATGCAGTAGTTATTGCCACAGGAAACGACTTTAGAGCTGTGGAAGCGGCTTGCCATACCTATGCCTCGCGAAATGGCTCATACCAAAGCTTAACGCATTGCAGCATTACTGATGGCATATTCAAATTTTGGATAGATGTGCCCATGGCACTAGGTACTGTGGGCGGCCTTACTACTTTGCATCCTATGGTTAAATTTTCTTTAGACCTGCTAGGACGACCGTCTGCCTATGAGTTAATGTCCATTATTGCAAGCTCAGGCTTGGCACAAAACTTTGCTGCCCTTAGAGCTTTAGTTACCACAGGTATTCAAAAAGGGCATATGAAAATGCACTTGCTTAACATCCTAAATCAACTGGAAGCCACAGAGGCTGAGAAAGCTATCATTGTTGATTATTTTAAGCACAACACGGTATCTCATAGTGTGGCAGTACGTAAGTTTTGCGAAGTACGCGGTATCAAGAATCCACAAGAAATTTCTAAAAATCACTAAAACTTGCAGTCCTACTACGCACACGGAAAGCTGTTACTTAGTGGAGAATACGCAGTATTAAAAGGCTCATTGGGTTTGGCAATACCAACCTGCTATGGCCAGCATCTTCATTTTGAACCCACTGATACTTCTAGTTTACTATGGAAAAGTTTTGACTGTAAAAACAAGATTTGGTTTCAAGCGGAATTTGATCATCAACTAAGCATACTAGCGACCTCAGATGATAGCATGGCTGCTTTTCTGCAGCATTTATTGCGCAAAGGATTTGCCTTAAGTGGTGAATCTTTTCAGGCTGGTACCGTTTCTACTTTGTTGGAATTTGACAGGAGTTGGGGCCTAGGCAGCAGCAGCACCCTTACCTATCTTATAGCACTTTGGCTAGGCGCCAACCAAATGAAGCTACATGATGCCACACAAAACGGAAGCGGTTATGATATAGCCTGCGCCAGTGCTAAGACAGCAATAGTGTATAGAAAAACCGAGGATATTTATATCCACCCGCTTAGAATGCCTGAAGTATATAACCAGGCTTTTTTTGTTCACCTCAACCGTAAACAACAAAGCAAACCAGAGGTTTTGCAGTTTTTAAATTCAAATCATTCCAAAAGTGATTTAAACAGAATTTCAGAAATCTCTACTGCACTCACGTTTGTTAGTACTAAGGCTGAACTGATCTCATTGCTTACTGAGCATGAAGCAATCATGTCAAGCTTATTAAACAAGCCAACAGTACAAGCGGCTGTTTTTCCGGAGTTTAAAGGAATAGTAAAGTCATTAGGCGCCTGGGGTGGAGATTTTGTAATGGCGGTGGGCGATGATGCCCCTAACTACTTCAAAAGCAAAGGGTATCACACCATTATACCCTTTGATAAAATGGCCCTTTAATCTGTTTTCTTTACTTTTTTAAGATCCAAAAGGTTCATGGCATTTCCCTCAAGACCCACAATGTTTTTTGGAAAAAAACGTAGAACCTGATCGTAGTACAGCGGCACCACAGGAGCATCTTTCATCATTATCCCCTCCATTTGCTGGTACAGCAAGGTTCTTTTCGTTACATCCGTTTCATAGCTACTCAGCACATAAAGGCTATCAAAGTCAGCATTTTTATAATGGGTATAATTTGGACCATTGGGCGCCCAGTTTTCTGAATAGAATAGGGAAAGGTAGTTTTCTTCATCGGGATAATCGCCTATCCAACTTGCTCTAAAAAAAGGAACTTTTGAAGTAGCAATGGATTGACGCAATGTTGATGGCGGACTTACTTCAACCTTAAGTTTTATTCCAACTTTTGACAATTCAGACTGAATAAATTCGCAAAGATCTAAGTACGAAGCATTGGTTTGCAGGGCAATTTCTGGGAGGCCTTCTCCATTTGGGTAACCTGCCTGTGTAAGCAAGGCTTTGGCTTTTTCGGGGTTATAATTATAACCATAATCGGTATGTTGATTATACGCTGCCAATCCAGCGGGAATCATACCCTTTTCAGCAGGTACTCCAATATTATTGCGCAAATAACGAATCATTCTTTGCCTATCAAAACCATAATTTATAGCCTGGCGCACCAAAGGATTTAATACGGGGTTATTTACCGAAATACTAGCTCCTGAATCTACTAGAAAAGCTAAGTACTCAGTATTGAGATAGGGCTGCTTGTATAGCTTGAAATTCTCTGTGTACTTTGGCTGTAATTCACCTTCGTGGGTCAATAGTTCATCTTTGTACGAGGCATCTATCCCTGAAATAAAATCCAATTCTCCCTTTACAAACTCTAAAAAGGCCGATTGTTTGTCGGGTATAAAGGATATGGCCACCGCCTCAAGATATGGCAACGTATCGCCCGCTACATCTGTTTCAAAATAATCTTTATTACGCCTAAGTACCAACTTTTCATTCTCGGCCCACATCTTAAAATAAAACGGCCCTGTGCCTATCGGGTTTTCTCTAAAAGTATTGCCATAGTAGCCGATGGCTTTTTGCGAAACCACTGAGCAGTACTTCATACTTAAAATACCCAGAAAAGGTGCAAATGGCGAGTTCATTCGAATAATAAAAGTAGAATCATTAGGGGCTTCAAAACTTGCCACGCGCTTAAATACCCAATTACCTGGCGCTGCCAGTTCTGCCGATCGCAATCGTTCGAAACTAAATAGAAAATCTTCTGCCACTACCCTTCTGTCTTCTTTAGTTTCAAAACAATCAGCCGCATGAAATAGCACATCATTTCGTAGATGAAAAAGGTATGTAAACCCACTATCCAATATTTCCCAACTATGCGCTATGCTAGGCTGTACACGTAGTTCATTGTCCATCTCCACCAACCCATTGTACATTTGATTTACAGCCCAAATGTTGGCCTGATTTCTAGAAAAAGCAGGATCTAACGAACTTATGCCCGCTGACTCATTATATCTAAAAATGGTATTGCTATCCCTTTCTGGTGATTGGCTGCAGGCAAATAGAATAGATAAAATACTGAGTGAAAATTTTCGCATGCGCAAACTTAAAATATAAAAGACTTTAGTTTCTTAAATGATGGTGACCTGTAGCAATAAATTATACATTTGATTAGTAACTATTTCTTACAAATGAAAAAAACGCTGCTGTTTTTGTTTTTTGGAATATCCTTTATTGCGAGTCCTATTCAGGCTCAATCGAATAGAGAAATTATCACCGAAAATGATAAAATTTCCTTTGGCCCCGGATTGGGATTGATGTACGGTGGTTTGGGCTTTTGCCTAAGCGGCAGTCCTGTAAAAAACCTCGGAATAATGGCTGGTGCCGGGTATAACTTTATTGGCTTTGGCTACAACTTTTCCTTAAAGTACCGGTTTGAAACTAAAAACTCCAAACGCAAAGTTTTGCCCTATATCATAGGCATGTATGGTTATAATGCAGTAGTAGCCCGTGGCAGTAATATTTTTAACCTGGAAGGAAGCACTTATTATGGCCCTTCGGCAGGCGTTGGAATAGATTTAGCAAGAAAAAATAAGAGCAACACCTACTTTACCCTTGCCCTTATTGTTCCTGTAAGAAGTGAAGAGGCTCAGCGGCATGCAGATGCTATTGGAGCTAGCTTTACCCCTGTTACTTTATCCTTGGGAATAATGTCATTTATAAAGTAGGGTACACACTTCGTACTCTGCTTTTCTTATTCAGGATACTGAATTCGCACATGGTAGATGTTCATCAGCATCTTTTTAAAGGTCTTTTTAATTTCCTTTATTTCACGTAAGGTGATATCGGCATTTTCAAATTGGCCGGTAGACATTTGATGATCTATTATTCCTTCTACCAACTTATCTATGTTTTCATGGTTGGGCTTTGCCAGGCTTCTACTTGCGGCTTCTACCGAGTCTGCCATCATAAGTGCAGCCGTTTCTTTGCTAAATGGCTTAGGACCGGGGTAAGTGAATTTTACCAGGTCTACCTCTTCTTTTGGAAAATTTTTGATGTACTGCTTATAAAAATACATAACTGTAGAAGTGCCATGATGGGTACGAATAAAGTCTATCAGCGTATCGGGCAAATTGTGTTTTTTGGCCAATTTTATACCCTCCAATACATGGCCAATGATGATTTCAGCGCTTTCCTCAAAAGATAGTTCGTCATGTGGATTAAAGCCTGTTGCTTGATTTTCGATGAAGTACATAGGGTTGGCCAATTTTCCAATATCATGATATAGCGCCCCAGTTCTTACCAGCAGGGCATTTCCCTCTATTTTCAATACAGCGGCTTCTGCCAAATTAGCTACCTGCATAGAATGTTGAAATGTTCCCGGAGCCTGCTCGGCTAGTTTTCTTAGCAACTTGTTGTTGGTATCACTAAGTTCGAGCAGACTGATATCTGAAACAAACCCAAAGGTTTTTTCTTGAAAGTAAATGAGTGGAAAACTCATCAGGGTCAAGAAACCGTTGCCAGCAAAGTAGGCAAACATGATAGTGTCAATCTTATCCAAACTTCCTTCCTGAATAATAGCCAAGGCCAAATACGAAAGACAATACACGAGAATGATTTTGGCAGCGGTAAAAAACAATTGGCTCCGCTTGTAAAAATTATCCACCATCAATACCGAAAACACTCCGGCAATAAATTGCAGATAAATAAACTCAAAACTGTTGGGAAGCATTACTCCACATACCAGCACCACTATCATATTTACAAATATGGCTAAGCGGGTATCAAAGAATGAGCGCAGCGTGATGGGTAGGATAGTGAATGGAATAAGGTATACATAATCCAATCCATAGCGGGTTACTATCCCTACCAAAATCACAATGAATAAAATGTTTGCCAAAACAAAGGTAAGCTTGGTAATATCCTCCATTAGCTGGCGTCTGAACTGGCGCAAGAATAAGTACAGCACCATAAAGAGTAACCCGATTTGCAGCAGCTGACCTGCCAATAAGTACATATTTCCCAGCCGTCCTCTTTCTGAGCCCTGGTAACTTACTTTGTATGAGTTGAGTTTTGCAAATTTCTCTTCATCTACAATGTTTCCTTTAAATATGATAAGCTCTCCTTCTTGTACCAATTCTCGTGTAGGTAGCACATCCTCCAATTGCGACTTTAGATAATTAGCACTGGTTTTTTCATCAAAATGAATATTGTATTGAAGTTGCTCCAGGCAAGCGCTACTCAGGATTTTTTTGAAAGGCTCCTCTACATCCTTTAGGTAGCGCATAACAAAACTACCCGCGCTTGAAATACTATGATAGTCACTCAGCTGCACGGCTTCACTTATCCCTTTATTCGTATACAATACTTCGCTATAAGCCTGTTTAGAGGCTTCAAAAGGTTCTAGCAAACCCTTGTGATACACATGCGAGAGGCACCTTATGCCTTTAGCCATTAGGCTATCCTTATTAATGGGGCTAAGTTTCTCTTTCGGTACTTTGTTAATAAGTGTATCATTCGCCCGTTTCAGGCTTTCCCAGCTACTTAAAAAATCTTTGGAAAATTGAGCTTGAGCTTTCTTTTCTATCTCGCTATCCTTAGTTAGAAATAAGGTTCTGTTGGCTCTTATATCCGCTTTCTCCTTATCTATATCCTCTTGGCTTTTTAAAATGGCAAAATCGTAAGGTGCCACAAGGTTTTCGTAGAGCCATGGCTTTCCTTGCTGAAACTCATACTTAAACTTGAGTTCGCGGGGCGTGAAATACACAACAATACAAACGGTGATACTAAATAAAACCAGACTCGCAATGCGCGTTTGATGGTTTTGTAAATACAGTAATATCTTCTTCATACAATGCAATGGGAATCAAAAATAGGTATAAAGCCTATGGGCGCAAATTCGCTCCAATTTTCTGTACTTTCGCGCAATTGAAGAACTATTTATACAAATATCCTGATTTATGAGAGAAGTAGTTATTGTTTCGGCCGTTAGAACTCCCATAGGAAGTTTTGGAGGAAGGCTATCTAGTGTACCAGCAACAAAGCTAGGTTCGGTAGCCATTAAAGGTGCCATAGATAAAATTGGTTTAGACCCAAATGAAGTACAAGAAGTAATAATGGGTAATGTGCTACAGGCCAATGAAGGTCAGGCACCTGCCCGCCAAGCAGCCTTGGGCGCTGGTCTTAGTGTAAATGTACCTTGTACTACTGTAAATAAAGTTTGCGCCTCAGGTATGAAGGCTATTATGCAAGCCGCCCAAGCTATAAAATGTGGAGACGCAGATGTAGTAGTAGCCGGAGGTATGGAAAACATGAGCATGGTACCACACTACCTTAATGGCCGCAATGGAGTAAAACTTGGAGATATCAAAATGATTGATGGCCTTGTAAAAGACGGCCTTACTGACGTATATCAAAATACGCACATGGGCAACTGTGCTGAGCTATGTGCCAAAGACATGAACTTTAGCCGCGAAGAGCAAGACGCATTTGCCATAGAAAGCTATAAGCGTAGCGCTGCAGCTTGGGAAGCCGGTAATTTTAATGAAGAAGTAGTACCTGTAGAAATTCCACAGCGCAGGGGTGATGCAATCATCTTTAGCCAAGATGAAGAATATTCAAAAGTGAATTTTGATAAAATACCACAGTTACGTCCTGTATTTGATAAAGAAGGAAGCGTAACTGCTGCCAACGCAAGTACCCTAAATGATGGTGCTGCTGCAATGGTACTTATGAGTGCCGAAAAAGCGGCTTCTTTGGGACTTACTCCCATCGCAAAAGTGACGAGCTATGCTGATGCTGCGCAAACCTCTGAATGGTTTACTACGGCTCCTGCTAAGGCAGTTCCTATGGCTATAGGCAAAGCAGGCCTTAGCCCGGATGACATTGGGTACTACGAGCTTAATGAAGCTT
>JAUICR010000216.1 GCA_030427785.1 Bacteroidia bacterium
TAAAGTTTTGGAAAAACCTTATAAACCGCTTAAACAAAAAAGGCCAAGTGCTCTTCAATGCAGGTTTTTATAAGGAAGATGAGGCGGTGGTTGACCAACTCGAAGTACAGTTAAAAGAGGATTTTCGGGTGAAGAGGTATAACAAGGTTCTTTCAATAAATACATTGCTATTACTCAAAACTAAATAAAAAAAAGGGGCTCAAATCGGAGCCCCTTTAGTGTTCGTTTTTACTACTCAGAATACCCAAGCAATGCATCCATAGTTTCTCTGCTTACCGCATGGTAGTTAGGTCTAGCTTTTTCATAGATAGCCAAAGCCATATCCTTATTACCACTATCAATTAACACTTTGTAGGTAGGGGTTAAAAATTTCCTTCTACCTACGGTAGTCAAGAAATACTCCACTTTAGGGTATACCGGCTCATAGCCAGCTCTAATGGTGGGCTGAAACCAAGCTGCTAAAATTTCGCTATTGCCAGATTGAGAAAAACCGTAGGCAGCATCCAGTTCGGCCAGTTGAGTCACGCTAATATCTTCAGGCAGCGAATTGATAAAATGAAGCCACTCATGGGTTGTCCATTCTTCTACTATTTGTACTTCGGCCAATTGACCATCGGCAGTATATGTTTCAAGTATTACATCTACTTTGGCAAAACGGTCAGAGGGTACTTCGGGAATATTGGAAGGAATGCCCGTTTCGTAAATCCACTCATCGGCCAATAATGTAGCATACTGCTCCTCCGAAAGTAGGTTGGCTTTTAAGTAGGTAATAAACTGCTCGGTGGTCATCACCTTAAATTTATTAGTCTCAAAATAGTTCTTTAAGAAAGCATCAAATTTTTCGCGACCTACCTCTTCTTCAATTAATCTTAAAAAGAAATAACCTTTATTGTAAGGGATACTTGTAACGCCATCATCAGGATTGCGGGCGGCTAAATCCAGCTTTAGCTTGGTGTCATTTGGTGCATCTTCCATCATGGCTTCGGCTGCTTCAAAAAGCTCAGCACGGGTTAGGCTGGCCAGCATTTCTGAGTATTCTTTGCCATATACCTTTTCCATAATGCGGTGTTCAAAATACACTGTAAACCCTTCGTTCAACCAAAAGTCATCCCAGGTAGCATTGGTAACCAAATTACCGCTCCAGCTATGGGCCAGCTCATGCGCCACAAGGGCCACTAGGCTGCGGTCTCCGGCAAGAATGGTAGGCGTGGCAAACGTAAGGCGTGGGTTTTCCATACCACCAAATGGGAATGATGGAGGGAGAACAATAAGGTCGTACTGACCCCATGCGTATGGGCCGTACAAGCTTTCGGCTGCTTGAATCATATCCTCCAAATCAGCAAACTCGTACACTGCAGTATCCAGTAGTGAAGACTCTGCGTATACGCCAGCACGGTCGCTGATGGCTTCAAAATACACATCTCCTACCGCAAGTGCCATAAGATAAGCAGGTATAGGTTGTGGCATTTTAAAAGTGTAAACACCCTCAGCATTTTTTTCTTTTGGGTTTTCAGCGCTCATTAGCGCTAGCATATTTGGCGGAACAGATACAGTAGCCTCATAGGTAAAACGAATACCAGGGCTATCCTGAATGGGAACCCAAGTACGGGCAAGTATAGCTTGAGATTGGGTGAATAAGAACGGTGACTTTTTGCCAGCTGTTTGCTCAGCATCCAGCCATTGTAATGCTCTGGCTCCTGTACTGGTTTCGTAGGCAATGCTCACTTCTTTTGCCTCTGGGCTGATGGGTACAATTAGGGCCTGACCCATGTGTACATCCATTTCGCCCACAGTAGTTTCTACTTTTTTACCATCCACGCGTACCTCAAAAATTTTAAGGTCATAGATGTCAAAAATTATCTCGGTAGCATCAGCGCTGGGTTTGATATCCCAATTGGCAGTGGCCATTATTTTCTTTTGTTCAAAATCTACTTTAGCTACCCAATCCAGGTGGGTTGCTACTGCTACATCGGGTTGCGCATGGGTGTGTTGATCTCGTACTATCATTTCTTTTTTATCTGTGGCTTCAGTGGTTTCGGGTTGATTGCTGCAGGATACTAAGATGGCAGCACTCATAAGCTGTAGGAAGATGGATTTAATCGTCATTATTAATTTAATTTAACTTTGACCTCGGCATTTCGTATGCTAGAGGTAACAAGGGTTGATTCTAATTTTAAAATAAAAGTAAGAAGATGAATTTTTTGGTTAAACTTATAGTAAATGCAATTGCTGTGGTAGTAACTGCTTGGATTTTGGGTGACTCTATCCAGCTAGATGGTTTTGGTACCGCCATTATAGTGGCATTAGTACTGGTGTTGCTCAATATCACTTTAAAACCTGTGCTCGTCATTTTTACGCTACCGGCTACGGTATTTACTTTTGGGCTTTTTCTATTTGTTATTAATGCGCTAGTTATTCTAGCGGCTGATTATTTAGTTTCTGGTTTTTCGGTCCAAAGCTTTTGGTGGGCCTTACTTTTTAGCTTGGTATTATCTATTATAAACTCCATGCTGTTTAGCCTAGGCGATAAAAAAGTACTGAACTAATCAATCACTATTTTTCGGGTTTGCACTTCGTTTCCTAAAATCATTTTTAGGGAATAAATTCCTTTTGGAAAATGCTGCAGGTTCAAGCTTGTGTTCCATTCATCTACCATTTTCTCTGAACGTTCGTAAACCTTTTTGCCTTGCATATCTATTAGTTGTAATTGCAATTGTGCGCTACCCACATGCAGTACCTCTATTTTTATCTGGCCATTGCTAGGATTGGGATACACTTCAAGGACGCTAGTCAATTGAGATTCGGGTAAGCCGATGCCATATCCTACTGTAAAATACTGCTTTATCTCGGTGCCAAAATTTGGATTGAGTGTATGGAAAAATATGCTGCCACCATTATTTTGAAATCTAGCGTAGCCGGTTCCATCAGGGTTTCCGGCTGCCGGAAATATAAAACCATCTTTGCCTCGATCTTGCAAATGCATAAGGTAGCACCCTGGTTGCAGGCTAAAAGTTTCTACAGTAGTGGTATTGTTGCCTAAATTATCGCCCGAAGAAATTACAGCTCCATCTTCAAGCCTTGTGAGTTTCCAGTGTGTTTCGTTTCCGGCACTATTCGTTTTTACCGTTAGCTTTATATCAGCCGGAAAAACGGGTGAAAATAAAATATCGCTTTGGTACCAGTTGTTTAATGGGTATTCATCCTTCTGGCCGTTGGGCTTATCAGCTATTGCGATAAAAACCTTTTTGCTTTTGTTGCTCATCCAATCAGAGGCACCAGCAAAAGGAAGTTCTACCACTGCTGACTCCATTGGGGCCAAATTTCCTGTCCAGTTAAACGTCTTCCATACACCACCGTCCATACCATAGCCAATTTCGCATGAGGTGAGATTTTGGCCGCCTTTATTTCTGATTTTTACAATGGCACCCGCGCAAATAGGGTTTACTCTAGCGTTTTCATCTTCGGATGATGGCGCTATAATTCTTTCGAGCTCAACATCGTTTTGATGCACAAAATCTTTGTATTGGATTAATTGCACCGTATAGTTATACCCCGCTGGAGTTTCGTTAGGTGGAACGGTATAAGTATAAGGTTCAATGTCAATATCAATATCCATGGTGCTACCATTAATATGTGCCGATAAGTCATGAGTTCTAAACAAAGATTTGTCGCCAGGGCACCAATTGGCTCTATCGTACAGCCATGTTCCGGCTTGTGGCCAAATAGGGTTAAGGCCACAATCATCTCTCCAAATGGCCTGGGTAGCCACTCGTTGAGTACCTACATTCACATAGTAGTCTTTCTTACAAAATTCTGCACAGTTTAAGCTGTTTACAAATCCATGACCTGAGAAATTTGTGCGAAGTAATAGGCCGGTAGTAGCGGCATTAATTTGAACAGTTTTTTGAGGTAAATGATTCGACTCAAAATCGGCCATTGTTATATAATCTCCTTTGCCGTGGTAGATGTTCTCCACCGAAATTACTTCTCGTGAAGGCGTACCTTCTATAAACGCAAAACGTATGGTGGCGCTAAATCCGCTACTCCAACCTTGGTACTGTACGTGAATGGCCTTTTCATTTTGCAAAAGCGGAAACAAATCAGTTACGTCATATACAAAATCATGCGACCAATTGTTGGATAGTGCATTGCCATAAGGGGTTATTACTCTTGATAGTTCAAAAGGTTCGGTTACCTCAAATACCTTCCAGGTGGTGTCAATTTGAATGGGGTTGGTAGATATCGTGTCAATCTTTAGGATGGTGGAATCCATCTTTCCGGTACCATTCATAAGAAGAACTCGGGTAGTATAATCCCAATCGCTACAACCTCCCGTAGCACAACCCATAGTATAATACATTAGTATTTTGTGATAGGTCTTGCTTCCATCCGGAAAATTTGCTGTGTCCTTATAGGTACCATACCAAGTAAGGTCGGTTTTATTGTGCGAGTTTACCCAAGTAGTATCGCCAGGAGCGGCCGAAATTACTAGGGAACTAAGGCAAATAAACAGGGTAAAAATCTTTTTCATAGGGATTTTATTAGGGAGCCGAAATTTAGTCATTCTCAGAAATCTGGGTTACCCCACCACTTACAGTATATTTCATCAGTTCAGATGGGTGTATATCTAGTGGTTCTACATAGCGATCAGGTACCAAATAAACGTTTCCGGAAATATTGTAGGAATGTGGAATATACACAGTTACAAGGTCTCCCTTGTTGGTTAAGTTCTTGAAGTTTTCGTTAGTCATGTAGCCTAATCTTCTCACTTCAGTGTCTTCGGTAAACTTTACTACCACGGGCTTTTTAAAGCTCTTTTGATCGCCCACAAAGGCCTTGAGTAAATCTTTTACAGCAGTATAAATAAGGTTGACTAAGGCAGCTCGTTTTATATAGCCTTCAATTATTTCTACAATTTGTTCAGAAATGAAATGACGGCCGATTACTCCAATCATGGTTACAAAACTGAAGATAATAAGTATACCTAGCCCGGGGATGTCCAAAGGAATAATTCCATCAAGTAACACTACTACTTCCCACAGTACGTACACTGTAACGGCAATGGGAACCACATAAAGTAAGCCCTGGAGGAAGTACTTGAAGATTTTTGTCATTATTCTTTTCATAAGTTTTCAAGTTCTGATTTTAGTTTTTTGGTAAGGCTAGCCACAATTAAGTTGTACGAATGATCAATAAGTTCCAGTAGCAGCGCATTGCTGATGTGGTGATCTACTGTTATGGTGTTCCAATGTTGTTTATTCATATGATACCCGGGCTTTACAGATGGGTTGCTTTCTCGCAATGAAATTGCACGTTCCGGATCACACTTGAGGTTGATACTTGTAGGAATTGCATCTAGAGAGGTCAAAGCAAACATTTTGTTCATCACCTTAAAAACCAAGGTTGTTTTATCAAATGGAAACC
>JAUICR010000217.1 GCA_030427785.1 Bacteroidia bacterium
TGATTTAGGTTGAATATTAAAACTTGCTGATGTGCGATTAGATCCCACGCTAGCGCGAGAGTCCCGCTCGTGCCAATCACCTAAAGATTAACATCAATTTCCAAAACTGTTTGATCATCATTTCCATAGTTTCGGGCACTGCAATACACCGAAGCAAAGGAAATAAAATAGACACCCTCCTTTTCATGAAATTTGTACTTGCGGCTCATGCTGTGAAGATAGAAAATGCACAAGTATTACTGGAATAAGCACGATTGGGACGCTTGTGCTAGCTGGGTGCTATCGATGACTACTCTTACATTGAGATACTTTGGTTTTTATTTTCTTTTTATTTCCAACAAAAAATGAACAGGGTATTTCTCCAAGTCAGTATTGGAATGAAGCTCTACGCAATTACCATACTCACTCCATAAACTTCCCTGACCATAAGTGACTATGTAAATCCTCTTTTTCTTTAAAAAACCTTTACCACATTTTTCATAGTCTTTGCTCACAAGGAAGACATTACCTGTCCTAATTGTTTTAAACTTAAAGAACCCCAACGCTAGCGCGAGCGTCACGCTCGTGCCCGCCTCCTAAAGGTTAACATCCATTTCCAAAACTGTTTGATCATCATTTCCATCCTTTCAGCCCTACCATACACAGGTAGCAAAGGAAATAAAATAAGCACCCTCTTTTTCATAAAACTTGTATTTGAGGCTCATGTTGTGAAGATAGAAAATGAATAAGCGTCAGTTGGTATAGGCACGAGCGGGAAGCTCGTTCTAACGGGGTTTAACTTTCTTAAACCAATAGCAGGTTATATTTTGGCTCCATTAATTTTTCCAATTAACTCTTCCTGTCCTTCAATTCCATCTAGAATGTATGCGGGTGCGGAAGTACTCTCAATTCTATACGCACTGCCGATTTTTTTTAATTCTCGAATTGATTCCAATGAAATTTTGTGCTTTAAATCATCATTCACTTTGATCACGATATTTCCGTCTTCAATTTCATAAGTTGTAGACATCTTTGCTTTGAATTTCCGATCGAAATATTTCCAGGCAATTGGCAAAGCAACAATTCCAATTACGTAAGGAAATATTGAGCTAAGCTCAAAATCTGACCATTGATAATAAACTCCTCTAAGCAAGAGAAGTGCACCAATACCATAGTACATGGACATAAAAGTCTGGTTTCGTTTTATCGCTTTGACCTTATTTTCCTCCGAGTATTGATATATCATTTGCATGTTATCTCCGCTGGCGCAGATTTTAGGTACAAATCCGTGCTATCGATGGTTGGTTCGTTCGTATTAAGGTTTTTCACCCATCTTAAGGAACTCCATCAAAGCTTCACATTCTTCCTTCGACAACTTAGAACTTGGATGAGAGCCTGAATTCACTATAATTTCATAAAGCTGCATGTTGTCCTTATTCTGAATCGCTTGGTTTAGGGCTGGCCCTATCATTGGCTTATCCACACGATGACACATTGAGCAATTAGCTTTGTACAGAGCTTTACCTTCCTCAATTTTGGAAGTGATATTCTCTGCCGCTATTAACTCGTTGTATAGGTTCTGATTTAAAACAGTGTGACTTTCTGACTTCTTACCTTTTACGACCTCATAGGAATAAACTGGATCTCCATTTTTAAATTCCATTACCGTTTTATCACATTCTGAATTACCCAACTCGCAAGGGGTGTTATAAATTACCTTACTAGTAATCATTCCAGATTTATTATAAAAGGTTGAGGTATCTATGTGATTGCCAAGTTTGAAATATTCGATCCGTTGAATGGATCCATCCGGGTAAAAACAAAACAACCTACCATCCAATTTTCCGTTGGAATAATGCTCTTCAAAAACCAAATCACCATTTTCTAAGTAAACAAGTGATTTACCATTTCTTTGCCCATCCACTAGAAGATAACGAAAGTTCAACTGCCCATTTTCAAAATACACGTTTTCGATAATCGTGTCATTCCCTTGGATACTAACATGCTCGCGCATAGTCTGCCCTCCATGATACTTATCAAGGACATGAGTTTTCTCCTTTTTACTTTGAGCTAATAAAACTTGATTGAATAATATTAAAGCTACCACTAAGAATAGATTCCTCATTTAGCTTCGCTTAAACCACAGCCTTCATATTAGCCGTTATGTTTTTCAAAACTTCCACCACATAATCCATGTCTTCCTTGTTATTGTCTTTACCAATAGAGAAACGAATAACGGGGCAGGTAACCTCTGGGTGAACAGCTTCCATTACGTGCGAACCTTTGTTGCTACCACTAGTACAAGCGCTACCACCGCTGGCGCCAATGCCGTGCATATCTAAAGAAAATAGATGCATACCATCACTTGGCCAATCCATAAAACGAACACTCAGCACCGAACAAAGTGAGTTACCTGAATCCATACATCTACCATTAAAAGCAATGTTGTCTAATTCCTTAGTAAGTTTTTCGGCTAAGTAATTTTTAAGTTCAAAAATGCGAGCATTTTCCTCTTCTCTCAAATTCAAAGAGTACTCAAGTGCTGTATGCAAACCACCGATTCCCATTAGGTTTTCGGTTCCTCCTCTCCTATTTCTTTCTTGCGAACCACCTTCTATAAATGGGTGTAAAGACAAACGGCTATCCGCATAGAAAAAGCCTACACCCTTAGGGCCGTAAAACTTATGAGCCGAAGCGGCCAAAAAGTCAATCTTCATTTCCTTAACATCTACCGGGTAATGCCCAATGGTCTGTACAGTATCGGTATGAAAATAAGCGCCATTAGCCCGACAAAGTGTCCCTACTTTTTTAAGGTCAAGCATATTTCCAACTTCATTATTGGCATGCATTAGCGAAACAAGGGTTGTTATATCTTCTTTCAAAAGCGTTTCAAGATGCTCTAAATCTACCTCGCCATTTTCGAGCAAGTTTACCATTTGCACCTTCACGCCATAATTTTTGGCTACAGCCTCACAAGAGTGTAACACCGCATGATGCTCAATAGGAGAAGTGATAATACGCTTTACGCCCAAATCTCTTACGCTACATACTATGGCCATATTATCGGCCTCGGTACCTCCTGAGGTAAATACAATTTCATTTCCGGTGCAGTTGATAGCCGAGGCTACATACCTGCGTGCCTCTTCGATTACCGCCTTAGCCTTGCGGCCAAACTGGTGTGTAGAAGAAGGATTGCCGTGCGGGCCGGTTACTAGTTCTATTAATCTGTCCTGCACCTCTTTTCGGATGGGCGTAGTAGCGGCATTATCCAGGTAAACTTTTCTCATCATATCAGGTTCTTACTATTAATTCTATTTTATTGAGCCAAAGCGCTTAGTTCTTGTACAAATTGCTCCCCAAGTTCAAAGGCTCTATCGGCAGTTTTTGCCTCGGTATACACCCTTATAATGGGCTCAGTGTTAGACTTGCGCAAATGTACCCACTCATTTTCAAAATCTATTTTTACGCCATCTATAGTTGATACTTTTTCATGTGCATATTTTTTCCTCACTACTTCTAGCAGGGCGTCTACATCCATTCCCGCTTCGAGCGTAATTTTGTTTTTGGCCATATAATATTCAGGGTAGCTAGCTCTAAGCTCGCTCATAGTTTTGCCACTGGTAGCCAAATGCGAAAGCACTAAGGCCACACCTACCAAAGAATCTCTTCCGTAGTGGAGTTCAGGTAAAATTACGCCTCCATTTCCTTCGCCACCAAGCACAGCATTTACTTCCTTCATCTTATTCACCACATTTACCTCGCCTACAGCACTTGCACTATAGCTGCTTCCGTGGCGAGCTGCCAAGTCGGCCAAAGCGCGACTACTAGAAAGATTACTCACCACTGGACCCGGCTTTATTGGCAAGAGATAATCAGCACACAATACCAAGGTATACTCCTCGCCAAACATTTTTCCATCCTCAGAAATTAAAGCCAAGCGATCAACATCCGGATCTACCACCAAACCTACATCACAGCCCTTTTCCTTTACCAAATTCATGATATCACCAAGGTGCTGCTCTAGCGGCTCCGGGTTGTGTGGAAATCTTCCGTGAGGCTCACAATACAACTCATGGGTATTGCTTACACCCAGCCTTTTTAGTAAATAAGGAATAGCAATGCCACCGGTAGAATTCACAGCATCAATGGCCACTGATAGGTTTGCAGCCTTTATAGCATCTACATTTACATAAGGCAGAGCCAGTATGGCATCTACATGTTTTTCTATCGCATCTTCGTTTTGAGTGACAACGCCTAAAGCCTCAACTTCAGCAAAGTTGAAATCTTCGGCCTCTGCCATTTTCAAAATCTCAGCACCATCATCTCCACTAATAAATTCTCCTTTTTCATTTAATAGTTTCAAGGCATTCCACTGTACAGGATTGTGCGAAGCGGTAAGAATAATTCCGCCTTGAGCTTTTTCAAATACTACCGCCATTTCAACTGTTGGCGTAGTGGATAGTCCCAAATCAATAATATCAATTCCCAATCCTACCAAGGTGTTTTGCACCAAGGACTGAATCATATCTCCGGATGGACGCGCATCTCTACCAATTACCACTTTTACTTTACCATTATGTTGGGCTTGAATCCAAGTGCCGTAAGCCGCTGCAAATTTTACAGCATCCAATGGGGTAAGGTTATCATCAGGTTTTCCTCCAATGGTACCACGTATTCCAGAAATAGATTTTATAAGGGTCATGTGTCTTTATATTTTGCCAAAAAATGAATGGGCGGCAAAGATAAGAATTGGAGTAAAGGGATAATAGGTGAAGGGGATTGTGTTTTTTGGGTTCGTGAAGAGCACGGATTACAAATCCGCGCTATCCGGTTGATGTATATTGAAGCTGCCCTTTAATACATTACATAATCACATTTCATATCCTGTCATGACAAAGCCTGCCAATAAAGCCTACTGTTAACTATTTTGTGAAAAACCAGTACAATGGCCTCACTTTTGACTACGTTATACGTATACCTTTAAGTAACCTTTAAGGATTATAAGCATGGACGAAGAAGATCACAACATAGAAGATCAGTTTGAAAATTTACTTCCGCTTGTAGATAGGTTTGAGCAGATGCTTGAACAAAACGAGGAGTGGTTTTTTGACGTAGATGAATTTGAAGCTCTTTCCGATTTTTATTATCAAAACGGGAAAATAAATAAAGCGATAAAGGCTGCGGAAATTGGTCTTGGTCAGCATCCGGGCAACCAAAATTTTATTGTACGCAAAGCTCAATATTTTACCGCTAGCGACAAATTGCATTTAGCCCAGGAAGAACTTGCCAAGCTAGAATCTGTGGAGCCAGATAGTTTTGACTTGTATATGTCTAAAGCAAGTTTGCAAAGCAAAAAAGGCAAGCATCAAAAAGCAGTTCATTATTACAAGTTGGCACTCAAAAAAGCCGAGTTTCCTGAAGATGTATGGCCTTATTTGGCAC
>JAUICR010000218.1 GCA_030427785.1 Bacteroidia bacterium
GTATGGCAGTGCCTGCCAACCGAGCCATGCGCGTAATTGTGGTACCTTAATACCAACTTATGACTTTAATAAAGCCAAAAATAATTCTTCCAGTAATTTTTCTTGTGCTACAGCTGATTTCGGGTGCCAGTTTCGCATTTGGCAAAGATGTAATCCATATGGTCATTGAGCCCAAAGAAGGAATAAGCACAGATAGCCTTTGGATGCATGAAGGGCTAATGTTTGTAAAAGCAAGGATAAATGGAGAGGAAGGAACTTTCTTAATTGATAATGGTTTTTCAATAAGCGCACTTGATAGGAGGTTTGTGTCCAAACATGGGTGGAAGTTGGGCAGAAGCACGGTAGCTAATGATGCCAACAATAAGAACATGAAGTTTGCCAAAGGAAAAATAAAGGAGGCCGAAGTGGCAGGTTTTCGTTTTCTTAAGGAGGAGTTTCTAGAGGTAGATACCCAAGTGTTTTTTCCATGCTATAATGTAGATGGGGTAATAGGTGCAAATATTATAAACCGTGTAAACTGGAAATTTGATATAGTACATCATAAGGTTACAATTTCTAAAAAGCCCATCGTTATGGATGGGCTAGTAATAAAAGCTAAGTATTACGCTAATAATAGGGCTGCACTGCCCTTAAGCATAAGGCAAAAAGAATTTGTGTGCAAAGTAGATTTGGGAATGACAAGAGCATTTAAGGTACAAAGCTCAGAGTTTTTAGGTCTTTTTGAACAAGAAGAGTACACAGCCAAAGTAGGGGCTACAAGTATTTCGGTAGGTGGGTTGGGAAAAAGCGATACTAGTTATTTCCTTAAAAAGCCAGTACCTATATATAGTGGAGATGTGTTATTGCCTATTAGTACCGAGCTAAAACTATCTAAAGAAAAATACATGGCTACAGTAGGCATGGGCTATTTCAAATATTACAACCTAGTGATAAACTCCACTACCAAAGAGTATATTCTTCAGCCTAATGCAAAACAGCAAAAGCGTGGAAATAGTTATGCAGTGTCTAGCTACCTAATTGACGACTATTTTAAGGTAATAAGTTACACCCTAGATGCTACCTATACTTCAGGCCTGGCTTTGGGAGACACTGTACTCTCTATAAATGGTGTGCCCGCTGAAGAGCTACAAGACATTTGCGATTACAGGGAGCTATTGAAAAAAAGTATATTAAGTAAAGAGCCTTTGATATTGCAAATTAAGGGCAAGGGTTTTGAAGCCCTGCCATTGCTAAAACCAGATTAGAAAAGAAATGATGGAAGAAAGTAAAATTTGGAAATGGTTAGCCGAAGTTTCAGACCCGGAAATTCCTGTTCTGTCGGTGGTAGACTTGGGCGTGGTGCGTGAGTTGGTCTTGACGGGAGATCAGGCTATAGTAAAAATTACTCCTACTTATAGTGGCTGTCCGGCCATGAAAGAAATAGAAGAAAACATTTTGGATAAACTGAAATCTGAAGGGCTTGAAAACGTGGAGGTGCAAACCATATTATCACCTCCCTGGACCACAGATTGGATGACCGAAAATGGAAAACAGAAACTTAGAGAGTTCGGAATTGCCCCTCCCGAAGGAAGCTCAAAGGACAAATCTGTCTTATTTGGTGAAGCAAAAAAAGTAACCTGCCCGTATTGCAAATCAAGAAACACCGAAATGGTAAGCCAATTTGGCTCTACAGCCTGCAAATCGCTGTATAAATGCTTGGCTTGTTTAGAACCATTCGATTTTTTCAAATGTTTGTAAAGAGTGCCAAGTGTGTGAGAATCACGCTGTATATTTACCAACTGATAATATAAAATAGATACTATGACTATTCAATTTAACACGGATAACAATATTGAAGGAAAAGAAAGGCTAGCAGCTTTTGTAAACCAAACTATTGCTAAAGAGTTAGATAGATTTGATGAATACATCACCCGAATAGAGGTATACTTATCAGATGAAAATGGAGATAAGAAAGGCCCAAAAGACAAAAAGTGTGTAATAGAAGCACGCCTGAGAAACAAACAACCCCTAGCTGTAAGCACGCATGAAGAAACGATTGAAAAAGCGGTTTCTGTTGCTATCTCAAAAGTAAAGTCGGCCCTAAACTCTAGCGTAGGAAAACTCCAAGATCGCTAGACGATATTATTAACTACCCCTCGAATTTTTTTAACTACAAATACTTACTACTAAACAATTCAAAATCATCATGAAAAAGTTCATTTACATTATTCCGCTGTCTTTATTGGGGCTTATTGTAAGCCTTCCATCTTGTAGCCCAAACGAAAGTAAAAATGCACAAAAAGAATCTACGAAAACTATTTCGGCAGATACGGTTGTTGCAGAATTAAGCTCTCCACCATTTGTGCCAAAAGCGGTAGGAAACAGAGGTCCGCAAAGATTAAAAGTGGATATTGAGATTATAGAAAAAGAGGGACAAATGTCAGAAGGTGTTAGCTATGTGTACTGGACTTTTGGTGGTACAGTGCCAGGAAGCTTTATTCGTGCAAGAGTAGGCGATGAGCTTGTTGTTACGCTTAAGAATCACCCTGACAACAAACTGCCACATAACATTGACTTGCATGCCGTAACGGGCCCTGGTGGAGGAGCAGCCTCTTCATTTGTAGCCCCGGGTCATCAAATCACTTTCTCTTTTGAGGCCCTTAACCCAGGCTTGTATGTGTACCATTGTGCCACAGCACCTGTAGGTATGCACATCGCCAACGGTATGTACGGTTTGATATTAATTGAGCCAGAAGGAGGATTAGAGCCTGTAGACAAGGAGTACTACATTATGCAAGGAGATTTTTATACCAAAGGAGCTACTGGCGAAACAGGTCTTCAGCCATTTGACATGGGTAAAGCACTTGCTGAAAATGCCGACTACGTAGTGTTTAACGGAAAAGTAGGAGCACTTACAGGAGACAATGCCATTACAGCCGAAGTAGGCGAAACTGTTCGTTTGTATGTGGGTAATGGTGGTCCAAACTTGGTTTCATCATTCCACGTAATTGGAGAAATATTTGACAAAGTATATGTAGAAGGTGGAGACTTGATAAACGAAAATATTCAAACCACTTTAGTTCCAGCAGGAGGTGCAGCCATTGTTGAGTTTAAAGTGGATGTTCCTGGAGAATTAATTCTTGTAGACCACTCTATTTTCAGAGCCTTTAATAAAGGAGCCTTAGGTATGCTAAATGTAGAAGGACCTGAAAACAAGAAAATATACTCAGGTACTACGCAAGAGGGTATTTACTTACCAGAAGGAGGTACAGTACAAACCCTACCAGAAGAGGAAAAGGCCCCTGCAAGAGACCTTACATTGGCTGAAAGAATAGAGGAAGGAGGTCAGTTATATGCTAAGTCTTGTTTTGCTTGTCACCAAGGTAATGGACAAGGAATTCCTAATGCATTCCCACCATTAGCTCAATCTGATTATTTGAATGCAGATGTGGACAGAGCCATTAGAACTATCCTATATGGACTTACTGGAGAAATTACCGTAAACGGAGAAGTGTACAATAGTGCCATGCCAGCACAAGGCTTATCAGATGATCAGGTAGCTAGTGTATTATCTTACGTGTACAATAACTGGGGGAACTCAAAAGCTGAGGTTACTCCGGAGATGGTAGCTAAAGTGAGAGCCAAGAAATGATATTAAACCAAAATCTATTTTTTGCTATCCTCATCTGTATTTCAGCACAGCTGAGGGCGCAGGAGGATATGCAAAAAATAGAGGCTGGTACTTACCTCCCCTTATATGGTGTTACCAAAGAAAGGGTAGAGGTAGAGGCATTTTATATGGATACTTATCCTGTAACAAATGCTGAGTATGTAGCTTTTGTAAAAAAGTATCCCAAATGGAATCGCTCAAACATTACACGCCTTTTTGCCAATAAAAGCTATTTGGCCGATTGGAAAAACGACACCACTCTTAATGCAAATGCTAATCCAAGGGCAGCGGTAACAAGTGTATCGTGGTATGCTGCAAGCGAGTATTGCAAGTGCCAGGGCAAACGCTTGCCCACCTTAGATGAATGGGAATATGCTGCCATGGCTAGCGAAACTAGCCGAAACGCCCAGCAGGACAGCGCCTTTAACAAAAAAATAATAGGGAGCTACGAAACACCAAACACCAATGTAAGAGCCGTAGGAACGGGTTTTAAGAACTATTGGGGCCTGTATGACATGCACGGCTTGGTGTGGGAGTGGACGAGCGACTTTAACTCGGTGCTTATTTCGGGCGAATCGCGAAAGGATGGTTCTACCGATAGAAAACTTTTCTGTGCCGCAGGTTCCGTTGGTGCTTCAGATTTGATGGATTATGCCGCTTTTATGCGCTATGCTTTTAGGGGAAGTATTAATGCTAATTATTGTATAAAAACCCTAGGGTTTAGATGCGCTAAAAATGCTGATTAGAAAATGAAATACGTTAAAATCTTAATGTTCTTGCTTACTGCCACATTGTTTTCTGTGGCTTGCCAGCAAAATACGAGCGAAGAAGTAAGTGTGGAATATGCCTGCCCTATGGATTGCGAAAATGGAAAGGTATATGACGAGCCCGGCCGATGCCCTGTGTGCAAAATGTCTTTGGAAGAAGTGGCGCAGGAGTCAGATGAGCGGCTAGAAAATATGGATACGGAGATGTCTATCTTCAATATGGACAGCGAATGGCTTAATCAAAATGGTGAGACTTTTAACCTGAAGAGCCTTAAAGGAGAACCCTTTGTGCTATCTATGATTTATACCCGTTGCGAAGCTGCTTGCCCTCGTTTGGTAGCAGATATGCAACAAATAGAAAAGCAGCAGGAGGATGAGAACCTCCGTTTTGTTTTAGTAAGCATGGACCCCGACAACGACACACCCGATACCCTGAAAATCTATGCAGACTATAATCGCCTGGAATCTCCCAGGTGGGTATTGCTAACCGGAGATAAGGAGAACTCTCGGATGTTTTCTAATCTCATAGCGATGAAGTACCGCAAAGTATCCGAAAAGGATTTTTCGCACTCAAATATGATCAATCTCTTTAACCAAAAAGGAGAGTTGGTTTTTCAGCAAGAAGGTCTGGGCGTAGATAATTCTGCCCTAATAGCCGCTATTGATGAACTGAAAAAATAGCGGTTTACGCTAAAAGGCTAATTGATGTTTCGCAAGCGCCATTAGAATAATACCATAAAATGGGTTATTCTAGTTTTGATTAAGAATTTCTCTCGCCTTAGATAGTGCAGACGCAAAAATACCTGCGGGTATGGCGACAATCCCTAATCCTATAAACAAGACAAAGAAAGTAAAGACTTTTCCTCCAATTGTAATAGGATACATTTCTCCATACCCAACTGTAGTAAGAGTTGCGGTGGCCCACCATAAACTAGCAAAGATTGAAGAAAACACCTCTGGCTGAGCGGGGTTTTCAAAATAGTAGATTCCTACAGCAGAAAAAT
>JAUICR010000219.1 GCA_030427785.1 Bacteroidia bacterium
TCGTTTCTCCAATCTTAATAATACCCCTGTTTGGGATAGCTATTTTGGATCGGTTTCAGGTCAGTCTCCAGCGAATCAGGTTGGGCCATGGAATACACAATCGTCCCTATTAGAGGCTAAAGGGAATTTGACTTTTAGTAGTGGCTTAACCACGATTTTTGCGGGTGCGTCTGCGTCAGGTAATCCAGTAGAGACCAAATCTAAAAGTAACTATTTTAGTGAGTCTATTATTTCATCATCGTCAAGTACTGGATCAGACATGTATGTTGCAGCTTTTGCGGAAAATGTATTCACCAGAGATTATTTTAATTGGGGAACTATGTATGGCGGATTGGCCGCGGATTATATGACAGATATGGTGAGTTATGAATATAATGGAGATCATTTTTTGATTACAACAGGTAATTCTTTCTCTGAAGTAGGTGTCACATCATCAAATGATGATGATTATCCGGTAGCAACCCCCGGAGGTGTAGCTCATTATCAACAGAACAATTCAACATCCCTGAGCGCTGGTTTTTCGGATATTGTAATAACAAGGTTCATGATTTCGGATGTTAATGTTTCGTTAGAAGAGAACCATGATAACGATGTTTACTTACAGCTTTACCCAAATCCCACCACATCCATAATCGGCATTAGGCACATGGAGCCTGATTTTAAGTTTATAAACGTAATGGTTTACGATTGCACAGGTAAATGTGTTTATAGTCACCAGGTCGAACCAGAGCAAATAAGGGATGGGATTTTAGAAATTAATCTTAGGACATTAACAAAAGGGATGTATACTGTATCAATAAATGAGCAATACAATGCTAAGATTATTAAGTTATAGCCTGTTACTAGTAATTGTGGGAGTCACTTCCGTTATGGCTCAAGGTTGGACACCAGCTTCTGAGGGTTTGCTGCAAACCAACCAGTGGGGAGGGGTAGGAGGTCCATTGACGGGATTTGACATTAATTTTAAACCCAATGGTCCATTTGGTAAAGATTGGGTTTACGGCTTTTGGCTGGATTCCGACTCTGTAGTTCGTCACGTGGGTTATCGTGAGGGAGGAAAATGGGTAAGCCTTCCTATCTCAGGCAACTATAATTCTTATGTATTGGATATTGAGCAGTATGGTGACACCATGTATATTTCAGGTGCGTTCAATTATGTGCAAAGTGACAAAGACTCTATTATTTTGCCTTTGGCAGGTATCCTAAAGTATCATAATGACAGTGTATGGGTGGAGGTAGATAAGGTTGTTAATTTTCTTGACTTGCAGGCTAGTGGAGATACTCTATTGTTAGCTGGAGGAATTTATTTAAAAAACGATAGCACTGTTTTAGGGCCTCATTTGATTACAACGAATGGTGGTGCAACTTGGACTAATCCATATAACAACATCTATCCAGGAAGTGGAAAGGAGTTTGGAGGTGGGCCTTGGGATAAGGTAAAGATAAGGGGCGGTGAAATTTATACTCTCAATTTTGATGGTAGCAACGTTAATGATGGTCTTATAAGATGGGATGGGCAACAATGGCATACGTATGGACCAGGGCTTTACGGCACATATTCACAGGTGTATGATTTTACATTTTTCCGTAATCAAATTTACATAGCTGGGAGCTTTACTAGGGCAGAGGATTCACGTAATCCAGGGGAACTTATTGCCCGTTGGACAGGAACTGATTGGCAAACCGTAGGTGGAGGATCAACCACAGGTGCTTGGTCTCTCTTTGAGCATGATAATATACTTTATTGCATAAACGGGGGCGGTGGTTTTGGGGATGCGAATATTCCTTTTCTCGCAGGTTGGGATGGTCATCAGTGGTGTGGTACGCCCGTGGTTTATAGTGGAGATTCACCAGTAAATTTTGGATTTATCAATGATACCTTATTTTGTGTTTATAAATATCCTGGAAAAGCTAACGGAGTGCAGATGAGCTATATCAATTATTATGATGGAAACTATCTGCGCGGCCCGAATTCAATTTGCAGCACAAAGGGAATTGGCTTAGAGGAGGAACCAGCCGAAGAGCCAATTATTCAAGTTTACCCTAATCCTGCCAAAGATGTTTTGAATGTAGAGCTTCCTGAGGGAAATGAAACCTACCGCTATGAGCTGTATAGTATGGATGGGCGTTTGCTACAACAAGGAGAGCTGGATGCTACCCATAATCAAATAAAAGTAGCTAAGGGTTTATCGGGGCTTTGTGTGCTTAAGGTTGTTGGGGAGCGGGAGGTTGTTGCTATTAAGGTGAAGGTGGAGTAAGCAGTATTCAGTTATGAAAGACTTAGGGTTTTGTTTGTATCAAAGTTTTTAGTCGGCAGACCATAGAGGGACGAGTTAATCGAAAGTTGAGGGTTGAAATTGAAAAAAATCCCTCCCCAGGCATTGCCTGAGGAGGGATTCTAAATTGTTCGGTTTACCGGTTTAGTCTACGTCTTGCCAAATTGCCTGGGTGCGAGAGGCTACTACAGCACGCCATTCTTTCAGGGCATTTTCCCAAGCTCCTTCGCCATATTCGGCATCAAAAGCCTCAGACATTTTCCAGTCATCTTTGTCAAGGCTCGCCCAGTTTTCCATAGAGAAGCTAAGTGCTACATCACGATTTTCGCCTGTGTCAAATTGGTTAAACCACACTTGAATCTCTTCGTTTTTGTCTTCATGGATTTTTTTCACTTTTTCCATAAAGGACTTGAAGCGATAATATTCGCCACTTTCAATGTCTAAAACCCAAAGGCTCTGCATTGGCTCATCCTTCCCGTTGCTGTTAGATAGTCCCTTAGCGTATTCCCAAATTTCGGTACGGCCATATTCGGCTACATAGGGGGCTACTCTTTTGGCCCAATCGTCAGCATGCTCACCTTGGCCAGGGGCTCCATCCAAATCTGTATAAGTAAAGGTTCCCATAGCCCAAACAAACCATCCTGCTTCGTGTCCAACTTCAATGTAAAAAAGTTGTGAGTTGTAAGCGCCATCGGGGTGGAATTTGGCATTGTGAGCTTTTACTGCTTCTACAAATTTTTTCTCCATTCCTATTTTAGGCAACATATAGGTGAGCTCTACCAATATGTCTTTTTCCTTTTCCTCTTGAGCATAGCTCATAATAGGTGTGCACATTAGTGCGATCAGTAACACGGCTAATTTTTTCATTGTAATTATAGATTGATTATTCGCTAAAATTAACAAGTCGTGTTGCCAAGAGCGAGCGCTTATGATGTGGAATCTATAAATAATGTGTCTAGTGAAAGGAGTTCACTACATGGGTGATAAACGAAGAAGTCTACAATTTTCCAGATCGTAATCAGCAGTCGGAAGCCTGTTTGCGATTTTCAATAGAATATCCCAAATCCTAAATCCAAGATTTTGATAGGTTTACCAGCTTCCGCTAGCGCCACCGCCACCAAAGCCACCACCGCCAAAACCACCAAAACCACCTCCGCCAAAGCCACCTGAAGAACCGCCACCAAAACTACCCCCACCTAGGCCACCAATCCAATAGGCTCCTCCACCGTGGTAGCTACCGCCTGAGCCACCGCCACCTCGCCTGTTTCGTGCAGCAACAAAAATGGCTATTAAGATAATTACCAATAAGGGCCAGGGAAACTTGTTGGCTGATTTGCGGCTGCCTTTGCCTTTAAATTCTCCTGCAAGAAGTTTAATGATTTGCGAGGTGCCATCATCTATTCCTTTGAAATAGTTGTTTTGCTTGAACTCAGGAAGTATGTATTCTTCAATGATTCTCCTGGTCAAGGCATCGGTCAAAACGGGTTCCAGTCCATAGCCATTTTGTATGGCTACATGTCGGTTTTTGCCCTTAGCGGCAATCATAAAAACCAATCCATTATCTACGCCTTCTTTTCCTACGCCCCATTTTTCACCTAGTTCGGCCGCGTATAGGTTTGGGTCATCTTGCAGTTCTTCTGCTAAGGTTACAATGGTAATTTGTGTTGAGGTAGTATCGCTGTAGCGCAATAGCTTTTGCTCAAGATAGGCTTCTTCTTTGTCGCTAAGAATATTGCCAAAGTCATTGACTAATCTCGGAGGGTTTGGTTTTTCGGGAAAGGGTTGGGCAAAAGCCAGAGAGCCAACTAGAAGGAGAGAGAATATAAATAGAAGTTTTTGCAAAGCTTAAGATTTTGAAATTTCGTCTGACAATTCGTTAATGTCATCATCGGCTACCGGGAAGTATTCTTTGAGGGCCTTGCCCGCCATTTCTATCCCCTTTATTAGGCCAGTGGTAAACTCACCTTTTTTGAAATGCGCCTGGGCGGTATCTCTTATTGTATCCCAAAAATCATCAGGTGTAACGGCATTGATGCCTTTATCGCCAAGTATAGAGAATTGCCTATCGGCTATCGCCAAATAAAACAGAACTCCATTGCGGAGTTCTGTTTTGGTCATTCCTACTTTTTCAAATACTTTTTTGGCGTGTTCTAAATTTGGCTCATCAGTATGAGATTCAAGATGCACACGGATTTCACCACTGGTTCTGTTTTCTGCGGCTTTTATAGCACTTACTATTTGTGCCTCTTCTTCTTTAGTGAAAAAATCTTCTGTGTCTTTACTCATGTTTGATGCGTTACAAATTTTGTTTTAGAAATTTACTTCCGGTGCCACTTCCGCGCCTTCTACAGCTTCAAAATAGCCTTTCTTATCAAAGCCACCCATATTGGCAATAATAAACTGCGGGAACTTTTGGATATAGGCATTATAGCTCTTTACCCCTTCATTAAACTTTCTTCGCTCTACCGAAATCCTATTTTCAGTGCCTTCTAGCTGTGATTGGAATTCCAAAAAGTTTTGATTGGCTTTAAGATCAGGATAGCGTTCTACCGTAACCAATAGTCGGCTGAGTGCCCCGCTCAATTGACTTTGTGCCGCCTGAAACTTTTGTAATTGCTCCGGATTTAGCTCATCGGCATTTACATTAATAGATGTTGCTTGGCTTCTGGCTTCTATCACCTGTGTTAAGGTTTCTTGTTCAAAATCAGCGTAGCCTTTTACAGTTTTCACAAGATTCGGAATCAGGTCAGCTCTTCGTTGGTAAGCTGTTTCCACATTGGCCCATTGGCCTGTTGTGTTTTCACGCATGGTTATCATGTTGTTGTACATGCCTTTGAAGGTGAATGCAGCAATTAGAATAATTCCGCCTATTACTAATAGGGCTATAAGTCCTTTTTTCATTTTGATTTAATTGATTTTTAAACAAATGTAGGTAAGCAATAGATATTCCACGAAGGTGAAACTGTCAAATGGGCGTAAAGGGCGGTAGGATTCAGTTTGGAGTCGGTAAGCTGTCAGTCAAAAGGATTAATTGAAAATGGAAAATTTTTAGTAGATAGGCCTTAATCCGCACTGAAC
>JAUICR010000220.1 GCA_030427785.1 Bacteroidia bacterium
TGTTGTTATGTACATCCTTGAGCAATGGGCTATTTGGGCTACTGCTAAAGAAACTAAGATTGGTTTCTAACTGATCAATCTCTTTTTGAGATTCTTCAATCTGCCTTCTTATTTCGTGTTTCTCATTAGCCAGCGCTCTATCATCCTGGCCATCAGTCATTGTTTCCATTTTGTTTTCAAAGCGTATGCGTACAGATTCTTTTCGATCCATATCTATTGCTTTGAATTTTTCGTCAAGCACCTTACTGAATTCAGTTTCGATACCTGCCTTAGACCTTGGTACACGACCCAATCCTTTCCAAGTATTTATAGCCGCCTTAAGTTCTTTTACGCTATTCTTCTGATCGTCCTTTTTAGGTTCATACGCTTTTAGCTTTTCTAGTTCGGCCTGCTTAGCGGTGAAATTCACCATCAACTCCTCGTCTTTAGACTTATTATTTTCGGTAAGCCTATCAAAGAAATGATTACACGCACCCCTAAACCTTTTCCAAATTTTATCAGACTCTGACTTGGGTACATGACCTATTGTTTTCCACTGCGCTTGTATACGCTTCATTTCATTGGTAGTAGCACTCCAGTCTTCACTGTCCTTTAGCTTTTCAGCTAATTCCACAAGTGCCATCTTTTTGGCTAAATTCTCGTTGTGTTCCTTTTTTATGTTCTTATAAAACTGGTTTTTGGCATGATTAAATTCATGCAATAAGTTTCTAAATTCATCCCAAATCTTATCATTTTCAGGATGGTTTAATCTACCAAGACCTTTAAAGTTTTCTCGTATTTTATCTACTGCTTTTATAGCATCTTGCCAAGCACGATGGTTTTTTAAGCCTTTAATGTCAAAGTTTTTCAGCTCTTCTAAGTACTTCTTTTTCTCAAGCAAAAGCTCTTCCGATTTCTCTCTTAAATTGGCATAATACTCTTCGCGTTTTTGGTGAAGATTTTTAGTGGCTTGACTAAATCGCTCCCACATAGGCTCACGGTGATCGCGATCTACCGGCCCTATATTTTTCCACTTTTTATGTATGTCTTGCAATTGCTTAAAAGCATCCTTAATACTTTGTACTTCCAATAACTTTTCTGTGCGCTGAATTAAGGCTTCTTTGGCTTCTAGATTTTTCTTAAAGTCTAAGTCGCGGAGCTCTTTGTTAATTTTTATGTATTCGTAAAAATTTTCAACGTGATGGTGGTAGGTTCTCCACAAGCCATCAGATTCGTTGCGTGGTACGGGTCCTGTGTTGCGCCATTCCTGTTGCAAAGCGTTAAACTCCTTAAAAGTATCACCAATGGATTCATCCTTAGTAACCAAAACTTTTAAGTGCTCAATAATTTCAAGTTTGGTCTTAAGATTTGATTCTAATTCATCTTGCAGCGCCTGATAATGTTTTTGGCGTTTTGTACGGTACTCGCTAAAAATATTTCTGAACTTTTCGCGCCTTGGCTGTATATATTCAAAATCCATTTCTACGCCACCGCCCTCAATAAACTCTTTTAGCTTAGCCTGACGTTCTTCATTCAGTTGCTTGAGCAAATGCTTGCGCAATGACTCTATGTGATTCTTTATTTTTTGGATGGGCTCGTTTTTTATCAGCCTCTCCGCCTCAGCTATAAGCGCATCTTTTTCATATTCTGCATAATCGGGCAATTCCAATTCATGATGCTCATGCTCATCATGGTCATCTTCATCAGAGTGAACTTCCTTAGTGTCATCCTCTTTTTCGAGCTCCTCATCAGTTAGTGCTTCCGATACGGTTACTTCCGCAGCCTCAGGTGCTGCAGGTATTTCTTCCACCACTGTGCTTGATGGGGTTATAGCTTCTTGTACTTCAGTTTCCTTTGGTTTATTCTCCTCTGTTACCGAAGTATTCTCAGCCATTTCTTCCTTAGAAGTACTTTTCTCTGTAGAATCGTTTGCGGCATTCACCGCATTATCTTCAGTCGACTGAGATGAATCCAAGTTCTGAATTTCTTCATCCTTCTTCATTTCTTCTTTATTTTTCAAGTCGTCCTGTGAACTGTCCATAGTATTGCTTTGTTGCAAATTTATAATTCATTCCAAATCTCCCATGCTTTATCGGCCTGTATTATCAGCATGTCGGCACCATTTTTTATTCTTGCGCCTCTTTGTTCTGCTTCCTTCAAAAACAAGGTTTTTTCGGGATTGTAAGTTAGGTCAAAAAATAAGTGCTGCGAAGTCACTTTTGCTAAATCCAATGGCGGTCTTTCCTCTGTTTTGGGATAGGTGCCTAAAGGAGTTGTATTTATTACCAATTGAAATTCCCCTAAATCTTCCGAGGCATTTTCGTAAGACAAATAGTTTTCAGCTTTGCTTCGGCTAACCTTAAGGTACGAAATGTTCATTTCTTCCAAAGCATAGGCTATGGCTAATGAAGCTCCACCGGTTCCTAAAATTAGAGCCCTTTTATCCTCTTTCCGCAAAAGTGGTTTTAGACTTTCGCTAAATCCAATCCAATCGGTATTATGACCTATTAACTCACCCTTATCAAACTTAATAACGTTTACTGCTCCTATTACGTTGGCCTCTCTACTCAATTTATCCAAAAAAGGAATAACGGCTTGCTTATATGGAATAGTAATGTTGAGCCCACTAAGGTTTGGGTTTGTAACTATGAGTGTTTTAAAACCTTCTATGCTAGGCAATTCAAAATTCTTGTACGTATAGCCATCACGCTTCCATTCTGCAAACTTCTTTGTAAAGTAGGCTTGCGAGAAGGAGTGCTTTAGTGTTTTTCCGATTAGGCCGTACTGCATAGTTCTTTCTTTAAGCTAAAATTAGCCAAATCGGGTGGTATTACTCAGGATGTCTTCTTTCCTAAAAAGAATAACACAAGAATTAATGCACAACCTCCGACCATACAAACTATTACTGAGATAGTTTGCGGGTCTGTTCCATACAGGAAATTGCTCCCTAAGTTTTCGAAAGTAGAGGGTAAAACACTTTTAGAAAAAGCTACTGATTCTTCCTGGTGTGAATTAAGGCGTGTGCTCAATACTTGCTGCCAGGGCCACACTTTGTTCAATGAACCTATCATCAAACCGGTAAGAAAAGCCAAGGTTATATTTTGATAATTTTTAAATGCCCAAGTAAGTACTCTCGAAAAACTAAGCATTCCGGTAAGGGCACCTAAGGCAAAAACAATAATGACCATGATACCGGATAAATCTCCGGATAGAATATCTTTTACCTTAGGGATAATGTACGTGTACATTCCCATAAGCAATAGGATAAAACTACCTGAAAGACCTGGTAGTAGCAGGGCAGAAATAGCAATGGCACCGCTTACAAAAACAAACCAAAGAGCCGTATTGCCTGTAGCCGGCACTGCAATCGTTACATAGTAAACTAGCCCAGTACCTATCAAAATAGCAACTATAGCGGCTGCATTCCATTGCTTAATATCTTTGGCCACCACATAGCAGGAGGCTAAGATCAACCCAAAGAAAAAGCCCCAGATAAGCAAGGGGTGATGCTCTAATAACCAGGTGATGGCAAAAACTCCTATACCAATTCCCAGCGCCATGCCTCCAACTAAAAAAAAAAGGAAGTTTCCGTCTATTTTTTTCCAGGCATCAGCAATTTTGCCTTTAAAAACCATTTGGATTAACTCAAGGTCAACCGATTTGATGGCCGCAATGAGGCGTGCGTAGATACCTGTAATAAAAGCAATGGTGCCACCCGAAACGCCAGGTACCACTTCGGCCATACCCATAGCCATTCCTTTAAAAATCAACGAAAGTTGAGACATGTTTCAAAATATTTGTCGGCAAAGAAAACCAAAATATCCTTGTAGAAAAGAGCCACGGGATAAGTGAACAAAATCATCGATTAATAGTAAAATTGCATATGCTAAAGATTTTTTTACCCAGCTATTCAAAAAAGGGAGTTTTTCAAAATTCTGTACTACTGGTTTTATCACTTTTATTGATAACTTCCTGTTGGAGCCCTAAAAAGGCCAAGAAGATTTTTGAAAGTCAAATTACGGAAGCGCCTTTTGATGCACTTATAGTACCGGGAGTACCCTACAATGGAGATGGCTGGGACACCATAATGAAGCTTAGAGTGCATTGGGCTCAGTATCTTTTTGAACAGAAGAAGGCAACGCATATTATTTTTTCTGGCTCAGCCGTATACTCGCCCTATTACGAAGGAAAAATTATGAGACAGTATGCCATAGCTATGGGCTTACCAGCTGATAAATTGTTTGCTGAAATACAAGCGGAACACAGTGTGGAAAACGTGTATTACTCTATTTTAAAAGGAAAAGAGTTAGGATTCAAAACTTTTGCATTGGCTACCGATCCTTATCAAAACTATTTTATGAAGGACGTTTTTGATAAGCGGGTGGAGTACTTGTATTTTCTACCTTTTGATTATGACATAATGAGTTCCATAGAGATGGTAGATCCAATAATTGATGCAGAAAAGAGTAAAGCATCTAAGTTTGTTCCTATTACCGAACGGGAATCTAAATGGCAACGCTGGCGTGGAACTACCGGAAAGAACGTAGATTTTGATAAACTATAGTTTTCCTTATCCCTAAATTCGCGGCATCAAAATTCCAGAGTTAGATTGAAACCCAAAACAAAGAAATTTTTAAAGCGCTTTTTCCTTACGGGCGTATCCGTACTGGTTCTGCTGGCGGTCTTGTTTCTGCTAGCAATTCGGGTAAGCTATCCCGAAATTGAGAATGAGGAAAAAATTCTGAGCGAAGTGGAAATTCGAACCAATGGAAATCTTCGTTTTTATCAGGATGAGTGGTATCGCCAAAATGAGTTTGGGATTTGGGAAATATATATTCATGGAGCGCCTTATGAGCGGGGTGTAGTATATGGCGAATTGGCTTTAGAGCAAATTCAGTTGCAGGAAGATTATTTTGTGAATCAAGTAGAAAAGCTCGTCCCTTCAGCAGCCGTGAGGTGGTTTCTAAAGTTTTTTATTGGGTGGTTCAATCGCGATATGGTAGATTATATTCCAGAGGAATTTCTTCAGGAGATTTACGGAGTATCTAAGTCCTTTTCGGAAAAATACAATGGTATAGCTCCTGCTTATTATCGTATTTTAAACTACCACGCAGCTCATGACATTGGCCACGCTCTTACTGATCTTAATATGGTGGGCTGCACCTCATTTGCTGTATGGGACAGTAGCAGTTATAGTGGCAATCTGCTTATTGGTCGCAATTTTGATTTTTATGTAGGAGATGATTTTGCCAAAGACAAATTGTTATCATTTGTACAA
>JAUICR010000221.1 GCA_030427785.1 Bacteroidia bacterium
GTTTACCTGATCATTGTCCACAATCATTATTGATAAATCCATTAAATCTCGGAGGTTTTTGAAGGTGCTATACCGTACTTCTCTTTATAGGCTTTACCAAAGTAGCTCATGCTTTTAAAACCTAAAGCATACGAAACTTCGAAAATGCTCAAGTCGCCTTTTTCCAGCATATCCTTAGCCTTGGCTAATCTAAAGTCATTAATGTACTTTATAGGAGTCATCCCAGTCAATCGCTTTGCTTCACGCTCCAGCTTTGAAGGTGTCATATTCATCAATTCAGCTATTTCGGGAATGCTAAAGTTTCTGAACTTAAAGTGGTTTACCAGCAAGGCTTCCATATGCGATAGCAAAGGATCTTTTACACCAAAATCGTGATGCACAGGAGCTGACTTATCGTAAATACGTTTTAAGTCATCACGGGTTTTCAATAGATTATTGATTCGTGAAAGAAGCACGTCAAACTTAAATGGCTTGACAACATAATCATCTGCCCCAAAGTTATAGCCTTCTATTTTCTTTTCATCCTCACTTAATGCTGTAAGAAGAATAATAGGAAGGTGCTTTGTTTTATCATTTGCTTTTAGCTCATCTACCAGCTCGTATCCATTGGTATGTGGCATCATAATATCGCTAATGATGAGTTCGGGCATATGCACCCTTGCTTTGTCTATTCCTTCGCGACCATCACCGGCCTCTATTACTTCAAAATGATCCTCTAATAGTGTTGCAATTGTTGCTCTTAGCTTATCATTATCTTCTACGATAAGTAACTTTTTTTTCATATCACTAAATTATATGGTAAATGAACGAAGAAGGTACTCCCCTCTTCAGGTTGGCTTAAGAATTTTATTTCTCCCTTGTGTAAAACTACAAATTCCTTAACAATAGAAAGCCCTACGCCTGTACCTTGTATATTACTTACATTGGTAGCGCGGTAAAAGGAATTAAATATTGAATCTTGATCTTCTAGCGGAATCCCGATACCCTTGTCTTCTATCTCTACACGAAGCTTACTTCCTTCATGATGCACAGATACATTTACATCGGTATTCTTATTAGAAAATTTACAAGCATTGATTAAAAGGTTACTAAAGATATATCTAACTAAAGAAAAATCGCCTGTGATTTCCTCCACATCTCCCACTACTTTGAGCGAGGTTGTAATTTTTGGGTAGGCCTTTTTACAATCGTTATGCACTATATCTTCCAGAATTGCCACTACATCCACCTTTTCAAGTTTAAGGGTAGTTTTTCCCATGGTAAGCTTTTTCAGCTCCAGCATATCGGCAATCATACTATTTAGGCGGTCTATTTCTTCCTCCATAGTATCTAGCGCCAAGGCCAGTACTTTTTCGCTCTTCTTTATTCTCAGCATTTCGATGTTTGCCATCATCACAGCCAATGGAGTTTTAAACTCATGACTGGCCACCGAATACAAGTTTGATTTAAAGCGCGACAACTGTTGCTCGCTAGAGAGAGCAGTCATCAAATCGTCTGTAAGATGTACACTTTCGGTAATGTCTCGTGTATTGCTAAGAATGCTGAAATCTTCAGACCCATCTTCAATCTTATTGAAGGTAGACTCCAACCAGCGCAGTCGGTTTTCACCGTGGCGAATCTGATAACGAATTCTTGCACCCGGATGATCAAAAAATCTTTTTAAGGTGGTAAAGTCCATCTCATTCACAAACTCCGGTGCCAAGAAGTCTGTAAGTTTCTTTCCGATCATGTCATCAGAAGAAAAACCTAGAATATTTTTACTAGAAGGAGTTGCAAATCTTATAGTGTTTTCTTTGTCATGAATACACACAAGATCTGTCGTGTTCTGAGCAATAAGTTGGTAAACCCGATCTGTTTTTAACATATTAAGAGAGTAGCAAGGTGCCAAATTAAATAAAAAAACAAAGGTGCGAAGCAAAAGCAACGCACCTTTTAATTTTTAAATCAATACGATAGATTAATATCTATAGTATTCGGGCTTGTACGGACCCTCTGGAGCCACACCAATATAGCTTGCTTGCTCAGGAGATAGCTCATCTAGTACCACTCCAATTTTGGCAAGATGCAAACGTGCAACTTTTTCATCAAGATGCTTAGGCAGCATGTATACTTTGTTTTCATAGGCTTCACTATTGTTCCAAAGTTCTAATTGTGCCAAGGTTTGGTTTGTAAATGAGTTGGACATTACAAAACTTGGATGACCTGTAGCGCAACCAAGATTTACCAAACGACCCTCTGCTAAAAGAATAATATCCTTGCCATTAAGATTGTATAAATCTACTTGTGGCTTAATTTCTTTTTTAGCAGCATTTTTATTCAACCAGCTTACATCAATCTCATTATCAAAGTGACCAATATTACATACGATGGTTTTGTCTTTCATTTTTTCGAAATGACGGCCCACGATGATATCTTTATTTCCTGTGGTGGTTACCACTATGTTGGCTTCAGCCACAGCATCGTCCATTTTCTTTACTTCAAATCCGTCCATAGCAGCCTGTAGCGCACATATAGGATCAATTTCGGTAACAATAACTCTTGCACCGGCTCCTTTCAAAGAGGCAGCAGAACCCTTACCTACATCACCATAACCGGCAACTACCGCCACTTTTCCGGCCATCATTACGTCAGTAGCTCTACGGATAGCATCTACCAATGATTCTTTACAACCGTACTTATTATCAAATTTTGACTTAGTTACAGAGTCATTCACATTGATAGCTGGCATTACCAAAGTACCATTAGCTTCTCGCTCTATCAATCTGTGAACACCGGTAGTAGTTTCTTCTGAAAGACCTTTAATACCATCCACTAATTCAGGGTAACGATCAAAAACCATATTGGTTAAATCACCACCATCATCCAAAATCATATTTAGTGGCTTGCGCTCTTCTCCAAAGAAAAGTGTTTGCTCTATACACCAGTCAAATTCTTCTTCGCTCAATCCTTTCCATGCATACACAGGGATCCCAGCAGCGGCAATTGCAGCAGCAGCATGATCTTGAGTGGAGAAAATATTACATGATGACCAAGTTACCTCAGCTCCTAAATCAACAAGTGTTTCAATCAAAACGGCCGTTTGGATGGTCATATGCAAGCAACCCGCAATACGTGCTCCTGCCAAAGGTTTTTTACCAGCATACTCGGTACGCAATGACATAAGTCCGGGCATTTCAGCTTCCGCCAATTCAATCTCCATTCTACCATAAGCCGCCAAAGAAATGTCTTTAACTTTGTAGGGCATGTATTTTTGCTTAGTGTCGCTCATTTTTTATTTTTAATAAGGTTACGTTTTTCGGGGCGCGAAGATACAGCCCAACACGTTGATTTACAAAATCCCATTAGTTAACTAAATGTCAATATTCATAAGGAAGCAAATTCCCAATCAGGCTAGTATTTTAATTTGGAAAATAGAAGAAACCGAAACACAGCTCTTAGAGCAAGTTTTTCTTCATCCAAGCGATCAAAATAGATTTAACCGCATAAGCCATGAGCGCAGCAGAATAGAATTTCTTGCACTGAGGTGTTGCCTCAAAGATTATTATGGCGAAAACCCCGAAGTATATTACGAAGAAACTGGTAAACCGTACACAAAAAATGGGGACCATATTTCATTTACCCATACTCGAGGTTTCGCGGGCGTTATCATTTCTAAGACTAGCCCTGTTGGTATTGACTTGGAACTACACCGCGACCAGATTTTACGTATTGCTCATAAGTTTATAAGCCCCCGGGAAGGAGCTACTATTAAAGATATGAATCGTATAGAACACTTAACTTTTTACTGGGGAGCCAAAGAGGTAGCAATTAAAATTACGGGAAACCACCATTTAAGTTTTATCGAACAGCTACAAGTAATGCCCTTTGACTACAAACCCTGCACGAGTAGCTCCGTCAATATTTACAACACAACTGGCTTACAAAAAGCGGAAGTACATTTTGAGAAAATAGAAGAGCTCTCTCTGAGTTACGGTTGGTTAAAAACAGAAGAAGCTAGCGCTTAAAACGCATTATCTTCTCTGATTAATCCTTAGGTTTGCCCTCCAATTATGAAGAGCATCGTTCACGATAAAATTTATGCCGCCAAGGCCAATAAGCAAAAGCAACTAGCTGTGCTAATTGACCCTGATACTCCTGACGAAACCTTGCTTCGCGAGTTGGTTTTGCAAGCCAATAAGGCCAAAGCTGATTTGATTTTTTTAGGCGGAAGCCTATTGGTAAAAGACGCCTTGGATGCCAGCATCAAAACGATAAAAAGTCTCACACAAATTCCCGTGATATTATTTCCGGGCAGTGTGCTTCAGATTTCTTCAGAAGCAGATGCCATTTTGTTTTTATCCTTGGTTTCGGGTCGCAACCCTGAATTACTCATAGGTAGCCATGTTATTTCTGCCCCTTATATAAAGCAGGCACAACTGGAAACTTTGGCCACCGGCTATATGTTGGTAGATTGCGGCAAAACCACCACGGCAGCCTATATGAGTGCTAGCCTACCCATACCCTATCACAAGCCAGAAATAGCCGCTTGCACCGCTATGGCTAGCGAAATGCTAGGGCAAAAATTCATCTACATGGATGGTGGCTCAGGAGCCGACAAACCAGTAAGCACCGAAATGATAAAGGCAGTACAAAAAGCTGTGGACCTACCGATAATAATAGGAGGAGGAATACGCGATGCAGCAACTGCCGCCAAAATATGTGAAGCCGGAGCGGATATTATAGTGGTAGGAAATGCTTCCGAAACCAACCCTTCCATTCTGGTAGACATAGCGAAAGCCGTTCACAATGACTAACATTCAAATCTCTGTAGAAATTTCAATGTATCCGCTTCAGGACAATTATCTCGAATCTATCGAAGAATTTCTACACATCTTGCACACTACCCACAACATCAAGGTGCAAACCAATGTAATGAGCACGCAGGTTTTTGGGCCATTACCTCTAGTTTTTGACACTATTAAAAATGCCATCCAAAAAATATATGGCGATGGTAAGCAGTATCCGTTTGTAATTAAGGTGCTCAATAGTGACGTTTCGGAAATGGCGATAAAGAGTTTTAAGTGAGTCGAATAAAAGTTCTTGAATTAATAGCTGTAATTACAGGGCTGGCCTACACCTTACTTATTACTTATGGTTATGTGTGGTGCTGGATTTTTGCCCTTATCAGCTCCTCTTTATTCCTTTACATCTGCTTTCGCAAAAAGATTTATGCCGAATCTTTACTCCA
>JAUICR010000222.1 GCA_030427785.1 Bacteroidia bacterium
GAAATCCTTAAATACCTCTTTTAGTTTTGTTAATATGGCTGGATTTCCAATACCGATATAAATATCCACATCCTTACGGTCAGCATACTCCGCAATAAATTCGGTTTCGTCCCAAAGCTTGTGAGTATTCCCTACACAGTTGATGGTATCCGTTTTGGGGTCATGTTCTATAAACCCACCAAATGTTCCATCAACAGGAGAAATGGCCTCTTCAGCTAAAAACAACACTTCCTTGGCAAAACCGCCACTCCCTAAAATAAAATACTTTCTCATTTTCTCGCACTACTAGGTATGTTTACTATTGTCTCTTCCAGATACTCGGCATTGGTTTGCGCATCGCGCTGGCAATCCTGGTACATAGGCAGGCGGTACATTAGTTGCCATATAGGGCGCGTCATTACACCATTGCTATTGGTAGCTTCCAAAAAGGCATTACGCTCTTCCAGGTTTTCTAGCTCCACGCAAATCAGCCAATAGTTCCAATCGCTATTGTCGGGCATCTCCCTAAGCTTTATATCAGTTGTGGCAAAAAAGGTTTTGTACTCTTCATACAATCGCTTTTTTGATTGCCTTAGGTTTTCTAGTTCTTCAAGCTGGGCACAAGCCAAAGCGGCATTTACATTGGGCATCCTAAGGTTGTAGCCAAGCTCATCATGCACATATTCCCACTTATGGGGCACCTTGGCGGTATTAGTTAGATACTTGGCCTTTTCGGCAAAAACAGGATCAACGGATACTAAGGCACCGCCACCTCCGGCTGTTATTATCTTATTGCCATTAAAGCTAAAAGCACCCACTTGGCCAAAAGACCCGGCAGGTTTTCCTTTATAGGAAGAACCTAAAGCTTCGGCAGCATCTTCTACTACCGGGATACCCCAATCATCGCAAATACTTACTATTTCGTGGATGCGGCACATAAAGCCAAAAGTGTGCATAGGTACACAAGCGGCTATGCGCTTTCCGCTTTTTTTGTTGTAACAAGCATCACCACGCTTTTCGCCAAACTCATTCAGGAAGTTTTCTAAAGCTATGGGCGACATACCCATGGTGTCCAAATCTACATCTACAAAAACAGGTTTTGCAAAATTGTAGGCTATCGCATTGGTAGTGGCCACAAAGGTTAGTGCCTGAGTAATTACCTCATCTCCGGCTTGTACGCCTACTACCCTAAGGCCCACTTGCAAAGCAGCGGTACCATTTACCACGGCCGCACATTTGGCGGTATTGGTATAGGTGGCTATTTGCTCTTCAAACTTATTTACATACGCCCCTACCGAAGACACAAAGGTGGTTTCGATGGTATCGGCCAGGTATTTTTTTTCGTTGCCCCAAAAGTTGGGGATATGAAGTGGGATAAAATCAGGACGGCCGAAGCAGTCTTTTATATAGTCTATGGATTTGGCAAAAGTGTCTTTCATTACTATTACATTTTGCTATCCAGGTACTTTCCTGTTTCCTTGTGGCCAAATTCAGGTATCATGTGCTGAAACAACTCTACCAATTCCTCCTTCGTCCAGCTACCCTTAGCACGCATTTTATCTATGCGGTTTTCAAAGTGGCTCAACTTATTGAGATCAGGCGCATATTCGTTTTTAATTATTCCAAGGTTTTCAAAGCGTTCCATATCCAGGTTTTCACTTTCGGTAAAAAACTCTTCAAAATCTTTTTCGCCTGTAGTATCGCTGGGTGTAAACAAGCAGGGCCACATTCCTTTTTGTGGCAATTCACTCATCCTGGCTCTGGCTTCGTCTTCGCTACTACATTCATAAGCTTTGTAGCCACGGCTTGCCAGATATTTTACAGCAATATCCGAAAACGAGATAAGGTGTAGTACTTCGCTCAGTTTAGGAAAAAACACATCCAGATTATCACCAAATATGCAGGACATCAAACACAGTTCTCCTGATTCTTTTGGCGTAACGAAATAGCGTTTTACATCATTGGGGGCTACAATGGGTTGCATTTTTAGCAATCGCTGATTGAAGCCATGCAAAAGCGAACCATCCGAAAAAGCCACATTGGCAAAACGAGCTGTTGATATTTTGATATCGGTACTTCTGCGCATCAAGAACATTTCCATAATGCGCTTAGAGGCGCCCATCATATTTACCGGGTTGGCAGCCTTATCGGTAGAAACACAGAAATATTTTTTGACACCACTTGCTATGGATTGTTGTAGTGTTTTATCGGTATTAAACACGTTTACTTCAATCATTCGCATTAGCGTATAAATATCCTTTTCGCTACGCACATGTTTTAGTGCTGATAGGTTTAGCACATAATCGTACTTGCCATCGGCAGCAATAAATGCTTCGTACTCCCATGAGCCGATATCTAAAGCAAAGGTTTTGAACTCTCCATCAATATAGCCGTAACCACTCCTTATGTCGCGTACAAGCTCTACCAGGTTGTTTTCGCTAATATCTACCGCATGCAGTCGCCTGGGGTTTCTCTTAAATATTTCTTTGGTTACCGCTTGACCAATAGAACCTGCGGCTCCTAACACCAAAAATGAAGACGATTGTATAGTTTTCCTCAATTCATCTTCATGAGTACTCACATCACCTTGAAATAATTCGGCATCTCTTCCTATTAAATCCAGAATACTTAGGTCACCTGATTTTAAGGAATTCATCATTTTATTGCCTTTTTCTAATTCTTATTATTCAGCACCTATGGTACTCATACACGCTACAGTTTTACAACCTTGCGTCTACTTTATTTCTATCAAAAAATCCTTTGGTATCAAACACCACACAATCTTTATCTTTTAAATCATCAAGATTTACTTTGGCAAATTCATTATGACCTACCGCCAAGATGATGGCTTTGTACTTCTTGTTTTTGATGGCTTCAAAATCTGATTGTACCTCAATACCATATTCAGCTTTTATCTCCTCGGTACTTACCCATGGGTCCCACACATCTACTTTGCAGCCAAACTGCTCAAACTCGGCATGTATATCTACCACGCGGGTATTTCTAATATCCGGGCAGTTTTCTTTGAAGGTAATTCCAAGAATCAAAACCTCTGAATCTTTTACACGTGCTCCTTTTTCTATCATGAGCTTAATGGCCTTATTGGCTACAAACATACCCATGGTATCATTTACTCTTCTACCCGAAAGGATAACCTGAGGGTGATAGCCTAGAGCTTGAGCTTTGTGCGCCAAATAATAAGGGTCAACTCCTATACAATGGCCACCTACCAATCCTGGCTGGTATTTCAAAAAGTTCCATTTGGTACCTGCGGCTTCCAGCACATCTTTGGTATCTATACCGATGCGATCGAAAATAAGCGCCAATTCGTTTACAAAAGAAATATTTACATCGCGCTGGGCATTCTCTATAGCTTTGCTTGCCTCAGCCACTTTCATATTGGGCGCCAAGTGCGTACCTGCGGTAATAATTGATTTGTACAATCCATCTACCACCTGAGCAATTTCGGGTGTAGAACCTGAAGTTACTTTCATGATGGTAGTCAAAGTGTTTACCTTATCACCCGGATTGATACGCTCGGGCGAATAGCCACAAAAGAAATCCTGATTAAACTTTAATCCCGAATACTTTTCTAACACTGGTACGCAATCTTCCTCGGTACAGCCCGGGTAGGTGGTAGATTCGTAAATAACGATATCGTCTTTCTTCAAAATCTTGCCAATGGCTGTAGAAGCCGAAATCAAGGGCCTAAGGTCTGGCGATTTAAACTGATCGATAGGTGTAGGCACGGTTACGATATACACATTGGCATCGGCTATTTCTTCCATATTGGAAGTAAAAAAGAGCCCGGTACCCTTATCCAAATCTGATTTGCTGCTACATAGGGCAGCTGCCAATTCTTTAGGGTCGGCTTCTAAGGTATGATCTTTTGCCTGACGCAGTTCTTCCACTCTCGCAGTATTGATATCAAAACCGAGAGTTGGGAATTTTTTACTGAATTCTAATGCCAAGGGTAGGCCTACGTATCCTAAGCCAATAATAGCAATGCGTTTGTTTTCGATGGTAGTTTTCATAGTTTATTTGGTTTATCTTCTGAGTATGCGTTTCCACAAGCTAGGGCGGTGATCATCTTCGGTATAACCATAACCGTAGCCATAGCCATAGCCGTAACCATAGCCATAACCGTAACCGTAGCCCTGGGTCATCTTATAATCGTTTATCACAATAGAGGTGTCGTGCAACAGGCCTTGCTCGTACTTATCCTGAGCCATGGCCAGCAAATTTTTATCGGTATAATCCTGGCGCGTTACATAAAAGTTATAATCGGTATGATTCATTATTTCATAAGGATCGGCCACCAAGCCAATAGGCGGACTATCCAATACGATATAATCATAGGTTTCTTTAAGCTCCTCAAGCATAGCGCTAAAACGAGGACTCATAATAAGCTCACTTGGGTTGGGCGGAATAGGCCCTGCCGAAATCAAATCCAGATGCGACAAATTGGTGTTTTGGATGGCTTTGGCCAAATCGTGCTGACCACTGAGATAGGATGAAAGTCCAAATTCATTTTTCAAGCCAAAATCATTGTAGATTTTTGGTTTTCTTAAATCCACTCCTATCAGCAGAGTTTTCTTTTTGCTAAGCGAAAGCACCGAGGCAATATTGATAGAGCAAAAGGTTTTACCCTCACCACCTATGGAGGAAGTGATGGATAACACACGAGGCTCTACCCCATCTTTTCCTAAAAAGCGAAGATTGGCTCGCCATGCTCTAAAGGCCTCCGAAATGGACGATTTGGGATGGTCGGCCACGGTAGTATTGGTGTCTTTATGATTGTGTCCTATCACAGCCGCTACCGACATTCTGGTAAGTTTATCAATGTCCTCTTTAGTTCTAATCTTATTATCAAAGAAATCACGCATTAAAACAAATCCGGCCGGAAAGACTAAACCAAGAAAAACGGCAATGGCATAATTGAGTAAACCTTTAGGCTTAACGGGAGTGTACTCAATACGAGCTGCATCTATTACTTTATTATCGGGTAAATTACTGGCTTTGGCAATTCCTGTTTCTGCCTGTTTCTCCATAAGAAAAACATAGAGATTTTCATTCAACTCAAACTTGCGCTTAATATTGATTAATTCTCTTTCGGTACTCGGAAAAGTGGCTATTTCCCTTTCCAGCTTATCTATTCTGGTTTTATAATCATTGATTAAGATATCTGAACTTTCAATAATGTTTTTCAGATTCTCTTTTAATACAGCACGTTCTGAA
>JAUICR010000223.1 GCA_030427785.1 Bacteroidia bacterium
TCTAAATTAACAAATTTTCAATATTTACTGAAAGTTTAAAATATATTATTACTTTAGCCCCATGCAATTAGACGAAGCCAAAAATCAATTCATTCAAGCCTGGGGAGCACTGGGCAGCAGCTGGGGTATAAACCGCACTATGTCTTCTATACATGCCCTCCTTATTGCCAGCAAAGACGCTATGACCACCGAGGAGATAATGGACGCGCTAAAGATTTCGCGTGGCAACGCCAACATGAATATTCGTTCCCTAATAGAATGGGGATTGGTAAAAAGAGAAATGGTGGCCGGGGAAAGAAAAGAATACTTTTCGGCAGGAAAGGATGTATGGGAAATTGCAAGACAAATTGCTAAAGAACGTGCTAAGCGCGAATTGGAGCCCGTGACGAAAATTGTAGCCGAACTGCAAACCGTAGATGACGACTCGGAAGATGCCAGGCAGTTTAAAGAAACTATGGCCAATCTTCAGGATTTTACCAGCAAGGTAAACGGCACTTTAGATAAGTTTATAAAGTCTGACAAAAACTGGTTTTATAAATCACTGATGAACCTAATTAAATAGAAGAAAAAAATTTACCTACTTACTTTCAATTTTTACTGAAACTTCTGTAATTATGAATTTAAATATTATCGCATACGGTCTTTACTTCAGCATCACTGCCTTTATCATTCTCAGGATTGGCTGGTTATTTTATCATTTCGGGGCTGTTTACCTACATGATCTTTACCCCAATCAGCCGGAATTAGCTAATAGCCTAAACAGCATTTTGCTCATCGGTTACTATTTGCTCAATCTTGGCTATGTGGCTCTAAGTTTAAGCTATTGGCCTGCGCTATCAAGCACCGCACAAATGCTGGCTCTGCTTTTTGATAAAATCGGATTTATCTGCATCGCCTTAGGCGTCATCCATTTTGCGAATATGGCTTGGGTACGCCTCCTCAAAAACAAAAATCAAATAATTACTAATAATAAATTCAATCGCCATGACAACTGATCTAACTGTTATCGCTTACTTCATTTACATTCCTATCGCCTTAGTGCTCACCTGGTTTGTAGCCCGCAACCTTTTCAAAAACGGACTCGTGTATATGCGCGACATCTTTAACGGTAGGGAAGAAATTGCCGTGAGTACCAATCAACTTTTCAAAACCGGGTTTTACCTTCTCAACGTGGGTTTTGCCTTATGGATACTCAAAATGTACCAGCTGGAAAACACGCAGGAAATGATTGAGGCTTTGAGTCAAAAAATTGGCGGCTTCAGTATCTACTTAGGTATTGTCCTATTTGTAAATCTCTTCATGTTTTTTAGAGGTAAGAAAGTAGCGCGTCAAAACCGTGAAATGGCAGAACGCCTAAAAATGCAACAATTGAAAACTCAAGCATGAATACTTCATTAAAAGCATACGCACAAAAAACAGGAACCATCGCCAGCCTTATAGGGCTGGTGGTGGGGTTTTCTACTATTCTATTTGTTTTTCAAGGAGCCAAGTGGATAACAGAACAATATATATTGGTATACGGATTTATTGGCAGTGCCAGCATGGTAGCCATGGCTTACTATATAAGTGGCCTCATCGTCAAAACCGCAACCATTAAATTACTCCCGTCTATTTTTAGGGGAGCGGGATCAGCCCTACTATCTTTGTTGGTAGGAATATTAGCTGGCTGGATTAGCAGCTGTCTTCATTTATTATTTCTCAATTTTGATCAATACTTCACTACAGATCTGTTGTTTACCTTGCTCGGATCACTAATCTACATTGGGATTTTTGGCCTTTTACCAGCAGCTATTATTGGCGGTACTTGGGGTTGGTTGGTTTATAAGAGAACGACTCGCCTGCCTTAACACCCTTCGATACTTTCCATTTTGCTTACGCAAAATGAAAAACTCAGGGTGACATCCATTAGATACTTTCATTTACGCAAAAGCTCCATTGAAGACTCAGGGTGACATGCACTTCCAAACACTCTCCCGTTCGTCTATATCTGTGGTTGACTTTTACATGTCATGTAAGACAAAGTATCTTTCTAATATCTCAGATCTCCATACTCAATACTAAGTACTTATCCCCTACATATTCCTTCTGTACTGCCCTCCTACTTCAAATAATGCATTGGTGATTTGACCAAGCGAACAATACTTCACAGCTTCCATGAGTACGTCAAACATGTTTTCGTTTTGAATAGCTGCCTCTTGCAGTTTAGTTAACCAAGCTTCTGTATCATTTTCGGCACGCTTATGCAAACGGCCAAGCATGGCTATCTGATACTGCTTTTCCTCTTCAGTAGCTCTGATTACTTCACCAGGGCGAACAGTAGGCGAACCCGAAGAACTTAAGAAAGTATTCACACCAATAATTGGAAATTCGCCAGTATGCTTCAGCGTTTCGTAGTAAAGACTTTCTTCCTGAATCTTTCCACGCTGGTACATGGTTTCCATAGCTCCCAGTACTCCTCCCCTTTCGGTAATTCTATCAAATTCTGCCAACACAGCCTCTTCCACCAAATCAGTCAATTCCTCAATAATAAAGCTTCCTTGCGTTGGATTTTCATTTTTGGCAAGGCCTAATTCTTTATTAATAATAAGCTGAATAGCCATGGCTCTACGTACACTCTCCTCTGTAGGTGTTGTAATTGCTTCGTCATAGGCATTGGTATGCAAAGAGTTACAATTATCATAAATAGCATACAAAGCCTGTAGCGTAGTACGTATGTCATTAAACTGAATTTCCTGAGCGTGCAGTGAGCGACCCGAAGTTTGAATGTGGTATTTCAGCATCTGTGCGCGCTCATTGGCACCATACTTATTCTTCATGGCTTTACTCCAAATTTTGCGGGCAGCTCTACCAATCACCGCATATTCGGGGTCGATACCATTTGAAAAGAAGAAACTAAGGTTTGGACCAAACTTATTGATGTCCATACCACGGCTTAAGTAATATTCCACATAAGTAAAACCATTAGCCAAGGTGAACGCTAGCTGCGTAATAGGATTGGCACCAGCCTCGGCAATGTGATAGCCCGAAATAGAAACCGAGTAAAAGTTCCTTACCATTTTATTAATAAAACTCTCCTGCACATCTCCCATCAGCCTTAGGGCAAATTCAGTAGAGAATATACATGTGTTTTGTGCCTGATCTTCTTTCAAAATATCGGCCTGAACTGTACCGCGCACAGTAGCCAGAGTTCGTGCTTTTATTTCATTGTACACAGTTGGTTCCAAAATCTGATCTCCTGATAACCCCAGCAGCATTAGGCCCAAGCCATTATTACCAAATGGCAAATGTCCTTTTACCGATACTTTACCTAAAACCTCATTGTGTTTTTCTGGTGCTGTGTCGTCTCCTTGGTATTGCGGTCGTTGCAAACCTCTATCATCATAAATCTCCTTCAGCTTGGCCTCTACTTTAGATTCCAAACCATTGTTACGGATGTACATCTCACACTGCTGATCGATAGCAGCATTCATAAAGAAGGCCAAAAGCATAGGCGCTGGGCCATTTATAGTCATACTTACCGAGGTGGTAGGTGCACAAAGGTCAAAGCCTGAATACAGTTTTTTGGCATCATCAAGGCAGCAGATACTTACTCCTGAATTCCCAATCTTACCGTATATATCCGGACGCAAATCAGGATCATTACCATATAAAGTAACAGAATCGAAGGCAGTACTCAAGCGCGCTGCCGGCATATCCTGACTTACATAGTGAAAACGCTTATTGGTACGCTCAGGTCCACCTTCTCCGGCAAACATACGCGTGGGATCTTCACCCGTTCTTTTAAATGGGTAAATACCAGCGGTATATGGAAATTCTCCCGGTACATTTTCCTGAAGGTTCCATTTTAGCAAATCGCCCCATGCCGTATAGCGTGGCAATGAAACCTTAGGAACCTGAGTGTGCGAAAGTGACTCGGTATGAGTTTTTATTTCAATTTTCTTATCACGCACCTGAAAGGTATACACCTCATCGCGATATAACTTCAGCTTTCCTTCCCAGCCCTTTATAATATCCCAATTATAAGGGTCTAAGTCTTTTTTAACTTCCTTAAATTTTTCTATCAATGATACCACAGTAGCTTCATCGCTCACATACGACCCTGACTCAGGCACCCCTCCTTTGGGCGGTGTAATACCTACCCCAAGGCCTGCCCCTGGCATTATCATTTCAGCGGCTTCCATACTAGCAGTTGCAGAGTTTTCTATCCCCTCCTTTAGCAAATCCGGTCCTCCAAAAGTTAAAATAGCCTGGTACAGTCCATAAAGCTTTTGTGCTACATCACCTTGCTCATTCGCTTTCAGATTATAAGCCCTATTGCTTTCTGCAATTTCACTTAAGTAGCGAGTACGCTTTGGCGGAATAATAAAAATCTTTTCGCTCATTTCGGTGGTACTTGCAAATGTGGATTGCAAATCTGTATCCCCTGTTCGCTCTACCAATTTATCCATAATGGCCTTGTACAGGGCATTAGTACCAGGATCGTTAAACTGGCTTGCTATACTGCCAAAAACAGGCATCGTTTCTGGGTCTTTATCAAACAACTGATGGTTGCGCTGATATTGTTTCTTTACATCACGCAAGGCATCCAAGGCTCCACGCTTATCAAATTTGTTAAGAGCAATGATATCAGCAAAATCGAGCATATCTATTTTCTCCAACTGAGTGGCAGCTCCATATTCGGGAGTCATTACGTAAAGTGACACATCACTATGTTCTATAATTTCGGTATCACTTTGGCCAATGCCCGATGTTTCTAAAATGATTAAATCATACTTGGCAGCTTTCAAAATATTAACAGCTTCCTTTACGTGCTTGCTCAATGCTAAATTGCTCTGACGGGTAGCCAATGAACGCATATACACACGATCGTTCCTAATGGCATTCATCCTAATTCTGTCGCCCAAAAGTGCTCCTCCTGTTTTGCGCTTGCTCGGATCTACCGAAATAATGGCGATGGTTTTATCTTCAAAATCCATCAAGAACCTACGTACTAGTTCATCTACCAAAGATGATTTACCAGCACCACCGGTACCGGTAATACCCAGTACTGGCGTTGTGGCCGTTTCGGCCTTTTTGTCAATTATATCAAGAACTTCTTTGCTCTCATCCATGTAGTTTTCGGCAGCCGATATAAGACGTGCTATGGCGGGCTTAAATTTTTCTTCGAGTTGATTTATCTCTCCATTAATATCTTTCCCGGTAGGGT
>JAUICR010000224.1 GCA_030427785.1 Bacteroidia bacterium
ATTAATTTAAATTCTTTCTCATAATACTTTGCCATAATGTCCAAATTTAACCTTTTTTCGGACTCTTCTATTTGTAACAGCTAAGGTAGCATATCCAATGAAATCTGACGAACTCATCGATCTTTTGTATTATTCTCTGAAGCAAAGAGACTGGAAAGGTATCATGTCTTGTTATCATCCTAAAGCTCGGTTTACCAGTAATCAGTTTCCAGCTCTTTCGGGGCCCTTCTTATCACAGTTCTGGAATGAACGGCTGAATATCAAGTTAATCAAATTTAGCGTGGAAATGCCCGTGAATGGCATTATAGATATCTCTTCGATCCATGCGGCAGAAGCGTTGTTTACCTTTACATTTTTACAGGAAAATGGACATCATGTATTTAGTACATTCAACTCTTTCATGATCGAAGATGGACTTATTATACAACACAAAGAAGAGTTAGAATTTATTACCGCATTCAAGCCCATCTATGGCTGGTCAATCCGTTTCTTACAAGGTTACGCACTTAACTAGCTCATCTTTTTTTCATTTGAAAAAAGAAATTTTGAACCATTTTTGCCAAATTAGTGCAAAATAGAAACACCCTTCTTTATCTAATAAAAAAATGTATCTTTATGCCGATATTCCTGCCTTTTAGCCCAAAAATGACTACATTTTTGCATCAAAAAATGTAATTTAGCCAAAAATAAGGTCAAAAAAAAGTCTAAAAATAGAGCTTAATACACTTATTATCAATATTATATAATCACACACTACATTTTTACTCATAAAAATGTCGTTTTGATTTTTTTGCGAAGTTTTTGAAAATTTTAAAATTAGCAGAGTTGATAATATATATACAGCAAACTTTAGTGTTTATTTTTTTCTATCCAGAATAGGCAGTTCTAGCTTTAGCATCACGAATCAAACCATCAATAGCATACATGATACAATGACGATCAGCTTTAGGTAATTTTTGTATTGTCATAATTTTATCAATAATACTTTGATCTATTTGAAGCTCTGTTTTTCCAACTAAGAAATCAAGACTTACTTCTAGTGCCTCTGCTAACTGTGTTGCCATCTCAATGGAAGGCCTTGCCTCACCTCTTTCATATCTACCTAATACATTGGCTAGAATATTTACTTTTTTAGCTAGCTCTTCTTGAGACATTTTTTGTTCTTTTCTTATCGAAGCTAATCGCTTTCCAAAACTCATAATTGTAGGATTTAACACAGTATTGTTAATAAAAACATAAATATACACGACTAAAGTGATAGAAAAAAATCAAAAAAAGTTTTTAAATAGAACTAAAGTGTTATCTTTGCAACAAAATTGTAGGATTTAATTTTTTTATCATGCAAATTCAAGACATTAAAAATCGACTCACACTACAACAAGTATTAACCCACTACGGATTAAAACCAAACAAAAACCATCACATCAAATGTCCCTTCCATGATGATAAAAATCCCTCCATGAGAATCTACCCTGGCACAAACACCACATTCTGCTTTAGTAGTAACTGCTCAGCAAACGGAAAACCAATCGATACCATCGACTTTATTATGAAAATGGAAAACTTAACTAAACACGAAGCGATTATGAAAGCCAAACAACTCCTGGGAGTAGAAACAAAAAATACACAAGAACTAAGCCGCGTGGCCGTACTCACCAAAGCTTTTAATTATTTTAAAAAGGCCCTCACAAATAGCAAAAACGCTAGAGACTATCTAGCCAAAAGACACCTGTCTACAAATTTAGAAATTGGTTACAATAGCGGTAGCTTCCACCAGGGATGCACCCCACATTTTATTAATAGCTGTGTGCAGCATGGTCTACTTAAACCCATCAGAGAAAATCAATACACCGCCTTCGCCAAAGGGAGCCTCGTATTCCCACTGAAAAACAATCAAAATCAAATTACCAGTCTTTACTTTAGAAGCATTAATGACCAGACTAAAGCTCAACACTTTTACCTGAAAAATAGAAGTGGTCTCTACCCCTACTATCCACCAGAACACACCAAAAAACTCATCCTCACCGAATCCATCATCGATGCAGCAACGCTGCTGCAAAACAAATCCATTACCAGTGAATACCAAGTACTCGCCACCTATGGCACCAATGGACTATTATTGGAACACCTGAAAGCCATTGAAAACTTACCACATTTAACCGAAGTCATCCTCTGGATGGATGGCGATGAGGCTGGCGACAAAGCCATCACCAAAAACAAAGAAACATTATCAAGACTACTCCATAATAAAATATAAATCATGATCATATCTGCTGTACAAATGCCACAAAATGAAGACATCAATAGCATCCTGGATGGGCACAGCCCCGATGTACTCATCGAGCTGCTCAAAAATAGAGTTAATACCATCGAAGAAAAGCTTTCTTTTTCAATTGAAGAAAAAAATAAACAGCCAGAAAAACCAGAAACCACTTCCACAGGAAAACTCGATCTATCAAACCCCCAGCTCATCACTTATATTAATCATAATATACGCTATCGACTGCTGGGAGGCATTAGCCTGACCCACCTAGACCGTATGCGTGCAACGCTCCAAATCAATTTAATCAACGGAACACCCCTGCAAAGTGTGCGCCACACCTTCGATCTGTATCACAGCGAGCACTTACACAAATTTATGCGCACCGCAGCCGATCAGCTCCAAGTCAGCCTGCCTCGTATCCAGCATGATATGGCTTACTTAATCGAAAAACTTGAAAATGACCGCCTGGCCCGTACCGCTAGCAACAAAAGAGAAGAGAACACCAAAAGAGAAATCACCGAAAAGCAGCGAAAACAAGCCATTGACTACCTCAGTGCACCCGATTTATTAAAAAGAACCTGTGAAGACATTGGCCGTAGTGGTGTCATTGGTGAGAAAACCAATCGCCTGGTGATGTACATCTGCTTCACCTCTCGCCTGCGAGCCATGCCCCTACACATCATCAGCTTTGGCGCCAGTGGCACGGGAAAAACATACCTGCAAGAAAAAGTAGCTCAGCTCATACCTGATGAAGATATTTTAGAAATCACCATGATATCCGATAACGCCCTCTACTACGTAGAGAAAGACGCCCTTAAACATAAACTCATATTAATCGAAGACCTCGAAGGAGCCGAAAACGTCCTTTTAACACTTCGTGAACTTATGAGCAAACTCCGAATTAGCAAGCAAGTCACCATCAAAGATGCAAACGGCAAAATGAAAGCAGGATACTTACAGGTCGAAGGGCCCGTATGTGTCGCCTCCACCACCACCAAAGAAAAAATTTATGAAGACAATGCCAATCGCTCCCTGTTAATTTACCGAGATGGATCCGAGCAGCAACAAGAAGCCATCATGGATTATCAGCGCCACCTTAGTGCAGGCCTTATCAATGAACAGCAGCAAAACAACATCAAAGAATACTTTAAAGACATGCAAACGGTGCTACGACCACTACCTGTTAGAAATCCATATGCCCCAAAGCTAAAAATACCACCTCAAGTCTTTAAACCCCTGCGCTCAAACGCCCATTACCTCCAGTTTATCGAGTGCATCACCTTTTATCATCAGTATCAAAGACCGATAAAAACATGTCCCATCACCAAACAACAATTCATCGAGACCACCCTAGAAGATATCGCCTATGCCAATAGGCTACTTCGAGACGTCCTGCTCGCCAAAGCCGATGAGCTCTCCGGAGCTTGCCGAAGGTTCCTAGAAAAACTAAAAAAACATTTAAAACAAGAAGGTCAATCTACCTTTTTTGCTAAGCAAATCCGGCTAGCTTTTAAAATGAGCTATCCCACACTTAAAAGGCATCTATACACACTCAACGAAAATAGCTACATCAAAATAGTGGGCGGGGATCGGTTTAAAAAAGGATATCAGTACCAAATCACCAGTGAAAAAGAATACGAAGCGCTCAAAAACAACGTCAAAAACGCACTAGACCGCGTCTTTGAAAATATTAAAAATCAAAAAAACAGTGGCTCAGTGGATCACAGTGGCTCAAAACCTAAAGTGAGCCACTTAAACCCACACCACAACAACGATACCGCCAGTGGCTCAAGTGGCTCATGAAAATGCATAAGCGCCAAAAAATAGCGCCCCTATCTACCCAGCACGAGCAGCTCTTACATCAGTTTAAAAACTGGTTACAAACCCTCGGCTATACGAAAACCACCTGCTATCACCTGCCCCGCATGATCCATGAATTTTTAGCTTTTATTAAAGGACCCATCACACAGCAAAAAGCACAGGATTTTATGACGTTTTTTAAACAAAGACCCAACAAAAACACCGGAGGTGGCCTGTCCACCGCCCACATCAACAAGCAAATCGGAGCGATCAATACGTTCTTCCGTTTTTTACAACTACACGAGCAATACAAGCCCATCTCCCCCCTCCCACTCCTAAAAGAAAAAATTAAACCCAGCAAAACGATCCTTAATGAAAAGCAAATTAAACAGCTCTACCAGGCCAGCACGTACGCCCACATGCCACGTCGCGATCAGCTCATACTCGATCTTTGCTACGGCTGTGGCCTGAGAAGAAGTGAAGCCATTACCTTACTCACTACAGACGTGCTCCACCAAAGACAGCTACTGCGCATCAGCCAGCCCAAAAATAGAAAAGAAAGACTCGTGCCCATCACAGCAAAGGCCCTTGTTAACCTGCAAGATTACACCCAATGGGAACGAGCCCCTAAAATGCACCACTTTAATAAAAAACATCCTGTATTGCTTATCTCCACGAGGGCAAATCCCCTCTGCGGCCAGTCACTCGCCTACCGCATTAAAACAATGAGTGATTACTGCCCAGCATTGCTCCACGTCACCCCACATATGCTCCGGCACGCCATCGCCTCTCACCTGCTCGCTAAAAAAATGGACATCCACCTGATCGCGCAGCTACTCGGCCACCAGAGCCTCGATGCCACACAAATCTATACCCATATTAATAAAATCAACAAAAAATAAAACATGAAAACCATTGAAAAATATACAATACACCTGCAGGGAAAAGGCTATCAAAAACGCTCCATCACCGATCAAATCCGCCATGTTCGTGAAATGATCACTTGGTCTAAAAAACACACCTTATATTATAGGTGTATCAAACATCAACACATCATCCAGTTTATTCAGGCATTACAGCTAAAAGGAAATAG
>JAUICR010000225.1 GCA_030427785.1 Bacteroidia bacterium
GCTGTAAAAGGCCATATTGGTGCCGAAAAAAATCATCAACAGAGTAGCAAAACTAATAATGGGAGAAAACCATCTTAGGAGTAACTTACCTAAAAACCACAAGCCGAGTAAGGCAAATACGAGATCAGAAAGGAGTAATGCAAAAACATAGGGTTCAGAAAAACCATCAGCCTCATAAGTATCACTAATTAATGCAAACGCGTGTGCTGAAAAAAAGAATGGCGCATACAGGTAGGCCAAACCCGAGGTCATTTTTACATATTTGTTGCCCGCATCATCGGTATTCAAAAAGAAAAGCTTCTCATCCCAAATGGGTGCTCGATTCTCAAACTTTAAATCATTATAAATAAAAGTAGCTGGAAGGTAGGAGTAGTAAAGGGTTACATCCCATTCTACCACTTTTGGAGATTTCCACAGTTTGGCAACACTAAAAAAACCGATAAGAACAATGGCGAATAAAAGAAAGGCTCTATTAAAAAATGAGGAACCTTGATTCATTACCCAAACTGCATTTCAGGAATATCGCCCTCCACAATAAGAGTTCCTTCAGTTGCATTTTTCACCTGCTCTACTGTTACCCCTGGTGCTAATTCTTTTAGTTCAAAACCACGTTCTGTAATTTTCATATATGCCAAGTCAGTAACTACGGCTTTTACACAACCTACGCCTGTTAGCGGTAGCGAGCACTTCTTAAGAATTTTTGATTCTCCGGCTCTATTGGTGTGCATCATGGCTACTATTATATTTTCAGCCGATGCTACAAGATCCATAGCTCCGCCCATACCTTTTACCATTTTTCCTGGTATTTTCCAGTTGGCAATATCTCCGTTTTCGGCTACCTCCATGGCGCCCAGTACAGTCATTTGTACATGTTTGCCACGTATCATCCCAAAACTCATAGAGGAATCGAAAAGCGCTGCCCCCGGCATAGCTGTAATGGTTTGCTTTCCTGCGTTTATCAGGTCAGCATCTTCTTCGCCTTCAAACGGAAAAGGACCCATGCCCAATATTCCATTTTCTGATTGAAACTCTACCGAAATTCCTTGAGGAATGTAGTTGGCCACTAACGTGGGAATACCGATTCCTAGATTCACATAATAACCATCTTTCATCTCTTGGGCTATTCTTTGTGCTATTCCGTTTTTGTCTAAAGCCATATTAATTTTCTACAAGTTCATACAATTCCACACGAGACGAATTTAGTGTAAATACACTGGAATTAATATTCCAAAATAAGGTTCGTACGCTATGGGTGTTTATTGGCACACTATCCAGCATCAGGGAGCTTCGGATAGGAATGACATTATCAAATTTAGTTTTGAAATAATTTACTCGAAACTGATTGTAGTGCAAGGTGTTTTCAGCACTGTCTCTTAGTTCAAGGGTGATTAGTCCGGTTAGTGGTTTTTCATCTGATAGCAAAAGAAGGGAATAATCCAATCGGATACTTTTTTGCCAAAGACTATCCTTAAGGTTCCACTCAGCTAGCATAGTCCAATGGTCCTGGTTTTCCGTTCGCGTAGTAGTTTGACCCTTGTCTATCGCTACTTTTCGCAAAAACTGTTTGCGTTTTAGTAAGGTCACTTTAGTGGGCTCATCGTGTATAACAGTATCGTAAAGCGTGGTGAAACTCGGGTATTCCTTTAAATCCAGTATTAAATAGTCGGCCACATATTGCGGGTCCCAAAATTTAAAATCTACACAAGCAGGCTCGTGGCCACCATACTTTAGGTTTTTGAAAGCCCAATTGAAAGTATAAAAACTAGTACTTGCCGAAATACTAGCGGGAAATTCTCTTGCCTTGTTTTCTTCTTGCACTTTCAGATAAAAGGAATCGGGGATTTGCTCTAGCGCCCATACAGGATCAGCAGATACTCGGAAATTAGCCACTTGTAAGCCAAACAGGGAAATAGGCAAAATAAAAATCAAACTCACTACACCAGCCACCCACTGAAAGTTCTTTTTTAATGAATTAAGGCAAAAGGCTAATAAGCCGATAAACAGAGGAAACCAGTGCATGGCGGTTCTCTCGGTGGGCATAAGCACATCAAGCCACCAAAACATAAGTTGGACGGCCAACAGGTTGAGGCCAAAAAAAAGAAGGAATAGGGTAAGAGGATTTAGTACAAGCTGCTTTTGTAATTGCTTAAACGATAGTGTAACGCCCACTAAAAAAACAAGACCTAAAAACACTAAAAAGACGTTGAGGTACACCTGATCATGAATATCAGAAAACCTGCCAAGCAAGGTGTGAAAGGTTTTATGCAAAGTAGATTGGCCGATATACAATTCTTCTTTTGACTTCAGGATTAATGAAATATCTACTGCCAGGCCAAAAGGTATAGCGGCTATAAAATTAAACCCGAGCCATTTTTTAAGATCGAAATTTTTGAGCTGCGGTATTTGAGCAAAACCCCACCAAATCATGAAGCTTACCATAAGGTTGAGATTAGCATACAGCGCAATAACTATACATCCTAAACTCAAAAGTAGGTGCTTGTACCTAGCCATTGACTTTTCTTGTGAGAGTAGTAAATAGTGAATGCTCATAAGGAAAAAGGCAATGGAAATACCATAACCACGGGAGTAGGCAAAAAACTCGAGCATAAAGTGGGCTGTGAGTAGAGGTATCCAAAATAGCCAGCGCAACCAGGTTTTTTCTAGCCGTACACCTAGTTTGTAAATAGCTATAAAATAAACCAGCAAGGATAAAAGATTGGGTAAGCGCAAGGCCCATTCGTGCACCCCAAATACTTTATAGCTAATCCATGTAAGGGCAGAGTTTACCAAGTGATTATTAGCTGACCAGTAATCTGCTACAAAAGGAATAAAATCGCCTGTGTGTACAAAGGTGAAGAAGGTATTGGCCTCATCATTGGCCATGCCTACGGTAGCCGATCGTATGGCCAGGTATACAAAAACCAGAGAAGCTAAAAGAATGAAAACTCTCTTTTCAATATGGGTTGAGTGGGTACTCAAAGGAAGATTTTAAACGGTACGCTTGCGCACGGTGCGCTGCTCAATTCTCTTTTCAAATTTTTCTCCTTGGTAAATGCGCTGCACGAAAATTCCAGGGGTGTGAATTTGATTAGGGTCTAGCTCACCTGCTGGCACTAATTCTTCTACTTCGGCCACGGTTATTTTTCCGGCCATAGCCATCAGAGGGTTAAAGTTTCGGGAGGTTCCTTTAAAGATTAAATTTCCTGCTTCATCCCCTTTCCATGCTTTTACAAAAGCAAAATCAGCTTCAAAAGCATGCTCTAAAATATGTGGTTTCCCATTAAAGTCACGCACCTCTTTTCCTTCGGCCACTTCTGTTCCAAATCCGGCCGGGGTATAAAAGGCAGGTATGCCAACACCAGCAGCTCGGCATCGCTCAGCTAAGGTTCCTTGGGGTATTAGCTCAACTTCTAACTCACCGCTCAACATTAGTTTTTCAAATAAATCATTCTCACCTACATAAGAAGAAATCATTTTTTTGACTTGTCGGGTTTGCAATAGCAAGCCAAGGCCAAAATCATCTACACCGGCATTGTTGCTAATACAGGTAAGGTTTTTTGCGCCATGAGCTCTTACGGCCAGAATTGAGTTTTCTGGAATTCCGGACAAACCGAAGCCTCCAAACATGAGCGTCATATTGTCTTTTAGGCCTTCTATTGCCACTTGAGCGTTACTTACTTTTTTATTTATCATAGCTAAGCTAGTTTAGTTCATCTGGTATGGCAGATCCATCCCCTTCATTAAAGCCTGCCTCATTTTCGCGCTTATATTTCTCGCAATTTAATTCAACCGTCAGCGGATTGAGTGGTTTTTCAAAATCGGCTTTGCTTATATTAAGTCTTTTATCGGCATAACATTTTTCCATAAAAAGAGCCCAGGCCGGCAATGCTACTGTAGCGCCCTGGCCATAGTAAGTAGCTCCAAAGTGGGCCGATCTATCTTCGCAACCGCCCCATACGGTGGTAATTAAGTTGGGTACCACTCCCATAAACCAACCATCAGCATTATTTTGGGTAGTTCCGGTTTTCCCGGCTATTGGGTTTGTAAATCCCCAAGGCGCACCTGTTACCACATCATTCATAGAGCTGTAGTTAGAAAGCCTCAGCCTGATTCCTGTACCTGCGGTAGAAACTCCTTTTAAAAGGTCAAGTACAATATAGGCGTCTTCCTCGCTCATCACCTCATTGGTTTCGGGAGTAAATTCTTCTAATATTACCCCGTTTTTGTCTTCTATGCGGGTAATCATTATGGGTTGCGTATACACTCCTTTGTTGGCAAAAGTGGTATAGGCTCCAGCCATTTCATATACCGATAAATCTACCGTACCTAGTGCTATGGATGGCTGAATATCAATTTCGCTTTTTATACCCATAGCCTGGGCTAGTCGTATTACGGGTTCGGGCCCTACCTGTTTCATAAGGTAGGTTGTCACTGTGTTTACACTATTTGCCAAAGCATATTTTAAAGTAAATACTCCACCATATTCGTCATTAGAATTGGATGGACACCAATCTTGCAGCAAGCCAAACTTTCCTTTTTCTATACAGGTTTTCACATTGGGTACCTCAAAGCAAGGCGAGTAGTGCTTTTGCTTAATAGCTGTGGCATACACAAAAGGTTTGAAGGTAGATCCTACCTGTCTTTTTGCTTGCATTACATGGTCGTACTTAAAGTGCTTATAGTCTATACCACCTACCCAAGCTTTTACAAAACCCGTTTGTGGCTCTACCGATATTAGGCCACATTGGTAAAAGAATTTGTAGTATCGAATAGAATCCATGGGAGACATTACGGTGTCTATTTCGCCATCCCATGAAAAAACAGACATGGGTATAGGGGTGTTAAAAGCCAATTCAATAGAGTCCTGACTAATTCCGGCTTTTTTCATACTCTTATAGCGCTGGCTTCTGCGCATGGCATTGTTCATCAAGTTGTCAATCTGAGCCTTTGTTACACGATGAAATGGAGCGTCATTTCGACCTTTTTCTTTTAGGAAAAATACACGTTGCAGGTTTGAGAAATGCTCCTGTACTGCCTCTTCGGCATAGGTTTGCATCCTATGGTCTATGGTGGTGTAAATCTTTAAACCATCGGTGTAGATGTTGTATTCCTCACCTCCTTCTTCTGCATGCTTT
>JAUICR010000226.1 GCA_030427785.1 Bacteroidia bacterium
AGATATTGAAATGGGGCTTTTTTATGAGTTAAACTCTAGCCTGTGCTGTTGTTTTTACTTGTTCAAAGTAAATTTAACAGTTTGACGAAAGTTGTTGTCTCCTTTAATATTTACCAAGTAAATACCTTTGTTAAGGTTAGAGAAATCTCTAGTAATAGTTTCGTTACCATTTACAGAAACTTCTTCGCTATGTACAACTTGTCCTAGCATGTTTACTACTTCTACGTTGTAAGTACCACCTAAAGCTATCTCAAGGTTTAATACTCCGTTAGAAGGGTTAGGGTAAATGTTTACATCGCTAGATACAGCGTTGTCATCCAATGAAAGAGTAGAAGTACCAGATACTTTGATAACCCAGTCAGCAGAAATTCTTCCTTGAGTTAAGAAGTAACCGTTAGCTACAGTACCATAACGGCTAGTGTTAAACAATGGACCAGAACCAGCATAAGATTCAGTTACACCTAAACCAGCAGTAAGTTCTTCCAAGAAATAAGCATCATCATCATTTCCAGTAGGACCAGAAATTAATACTCTGAAGCTATTCATTGTTGCAGTAGAGCTAGATCCGCTACCAGCAAAATATACATCACCAGTAGAGTAAGTCTCACCAGACTTAAAGCGTACAGCAGTTCCTATAACCTGACCAGCAGGGATGCTAAGGTTAGTAGCAAATCCGAAGTAACCAGCTACAGCGCTATCAGCAGGAGTAAGTGCTCTCTTGATAGTCACTTTGTTTGACCAGGTTACATCTCCAGCATATCCTTGAGCAGGACTTCCTGTAAAGGCGATAGGATAAATTGGGTAGCTACTTGGTTGGTTTGTCCAAGTAAGTGCAGGCCATGCAAGACCTTGTCTGAACATACCAGCAGAAGTAGGCAAGCCATACACTACATCAAGGATAAGAGTATCACCAGTGTATGTTGCAGTCTTATTATTTACTACATCATAAAATCCACCTACAAATACTGAATCCAAAGTGTAAGCATCTTGTCTTGCGAAATAATCTAAACCTAGGTAAAGAAATGCTTCAGAGTACACATCGAATACAGCTCCGTAGCCATTTTGAGTAACATAGTCTAAAGTTCCAAAATCTTGAACAACGGTACTGTCCTGAAAAATAGGAGCTATAAAGTTTCCTAATAATGCGCCAAACAATGAAGTTGCGGCATCTACGTGGCTAAAGTATTGAGAAATCTGCCCGCCTGCAGTCTTAGCAGTAGCGTTATAGTTATGGAAGTGAGCTTTTGATTGATCAACCATTTGTTGTTCTTGAGCAGAAGTTGGGTGAGCATTTAAATCAGCTGGGCTCAATGCTGTTTGAGCAAAGGCACCTACGCTAAATAGCACACTTAGGGATAGTAGTACTTTTTTCATAATAATTAATGTGTTAATAGTCTCTTTTCTTAAGAGCGGCAAATGTAAATTAATGTTTGCAATTAAAAAAGGTACAAAAACGAATACCTTTTTCCAAAATCGATTTAGTCATTATCGGCATACGATTCAATAGGGTCACAGGTACACACCAAGTTTCTGTCGCCATACGTGTCGTTTACTCTTCTTACAGAAGGCCAAAACTTATTGTCCATCACATAATCTAGCGGATAAGCAGCAATTTGACGGCTGTATGGCAAGTTCCATTCATCATCGGTTAGTAGTCGCATGGTATGAGGTGCATTCACCAAAGGATTGTTTTCCTTGTCATAAGTTTCGGCTTCAATAGCTTTTATTTCCTCACGAATACTCAGCATCGCATTACAGAAATTATCTAGTTCGGCTATACTTTCACTTTCAGTGGGCTCAATCATCAGAGTGCCGGCCACCGGGAAAGATACAGTAGGTGCATGATATCCGTAGTCCATTAATCGCTTGGCGATGTCTACTACCTCTATACCAGCCGATTTTTTAAATCCTCTACAATCTAAAATCATCTCATGAGCCACACGTCCTTTCTCGTTGGTATAAAGAACTTGATATTCTTTTTCCAATTTGCTCTTTATGTAATTGGCATTTAAAATGGCATTTTCTGTAGAAGCTCTCAGTCCTTTTGCGCCAAGCATTTTTATGTAACCATACGAAATAAGTAAAACTAAACTGCTGCCGTAGGGCGCAGCAGAAATAGAGCTGATGGCATTTTTTCCACCGGTAGTTACTAAGCTGTTTCCTGGTAAAAAAGGTGCTAAGTGCTCAGCTACACCAATGGGTCCCATTCCTGGGCCACCACCACCATGTGGAATTGCAAATGTTTTGTGCAAATTTAAATGGCATACATCTGCCCCGATATTACCTGGGCTAGTCAATCCTACCTGGGCATTCATGTTGGCACCATCCATATACACTTGTCCTCCGTGCTGATGGATAATAGAAGTAATTTCTTTTACTGATTCTTCAAACACACCATGGGTGCTTGGGTAGGTTATCATCAATGCAGATAGTTCATTACTGTGCTTTTCAGCTTTTGATTTTAAGTCCTCTACATCAATATTTCCATTGTCGTCACATTTTACCACCACTACTTTCATACCGGCCATTACAGCACTCGCAGGATTGGTTCCGTGTGCCGAGCTAGGTATTAAGGTTACATTTCTATGAAATTCTCCTTTAGAATGATGATAGGCCCTGATAACCATAAGCCCGGCAAATTCGCCTTGGGCACCAGAGTTGGGTTGCAAAGACATAGAATGAAATCCAGTAATTTCACACAAGTCACGCTCAAGTTCAGCTATCATTTCTAAATAGCCGGCTGCTTGCTTGCTAGGCACAAATGGATGGATGCTTCCAAATAGTGGCCAACTCAGGGGTAGCATTTCTGTGGCTGCATTCAGCTTCATGGTGCAGCTACCCAGTGGAATCATGGAGTGATTTAAGGATAAATCCTTACGCTCCAGTTTTTTCATGTAGCGCATCAAATCTGTTTCGCTGCGGTAGCTATTAAATATTTTTTGCTCTAAAAAGCTAGAGCTGCGCTGCAATTCGGTTGGAATAATGTTAAGATCTATCAACTCCCCAATAGCCTTGTGCTGACTTCCTTTAGCTTCGGCAAAAATCTCTAACAACTCATTAATCATATCAAGGTTGGTAGTCTCATTAATGCTAATACCTACCTGATGATTGTTGATATAACGAAGATTCACTTGACGGTCTTCTGCAATTTTGCGCAATGCAGTGGTATCAATATCACCGGTTTCAATTTTCAGGGTGTCAAAGAAAACCTCATTAAGTTGCTCATAGCCTAATTTTCTCAATCCTTCGGCTAAGGTGAGCCCTGCGCGGTGAATTTTGTTGGCTATATTTTTCAGGCCTTCCGGACCGTGATACACGGCATACATGCCAGCCATTACGGCCAATAGCACTTGGGCTGTACAAATATTAGAAGTAGCCTTTTCTCTTTTTATGTGTTGCTCGCGAGTTTGCAAGGCCATACGCAAAGCGGTATTGCCATCAGCATCTATACTAGCACCAATAATACGACCTGGAATGGATCTTTTATATTCTTCATTACAAGCTAAAAAAGCGGCATGCGGACCACCAAAACCTAAAGGAATTCCGAAACGCTGAGTGGTGCCCACTACTGCATCAGCTCCCCATTCACCGGGAGGTGTAAGCATTATCAAGCTCATAATGTCAGCAGCTACAGCTATTTGAATGTCATGGCTTTTAGCTTCGGCTACAAAGGCGCTATAGTCAAATACCTCACCATCGGCACCAGGGTATTGCAGTAAGGCTCCAAAATATTCATCGGTAAAAGTGAATTCGCGATGATCGCCTATGATAAGCTCGATACCTAAAGGTTCTGAACGAGTTTTTAATACATCAATATTTTGGTGCAAGCAGTGGATAGAAACAAAAAACTTATTGGCTTCTACTTTCTTTTTATCTCTTGATCTTCCGGCATAAAACATGGCCATGGCTTCGGCTGCCGCGGTGGCTTCATCCAGCAAACTTGCGTTAGCAATAGGCAAACCAGTAAGTTCGCAAACCATGGTTTGAAAGTTAAGAAGGGCCTCTAGTCTACCTTGGGCAATTTCGGCTTGATATGGTGTGTAAGCGGTGTACCAGCCTGGGTTTTCCAAAATATTTCTTTGGATAACTCCTGGTAAAATGGTTTGATGATAACCTAAACCAATATACGTTTTGTAAACACTGTTCTTCCTTCCAATATCTCTAATTTTAGCTAAGTACTCGAACTCAGAAAGTGCCGGAGCGAGGTTTAAATCATCGGCCAAGCGTATGTGTTTGGGTACCGTTTGATTTATCAAATCGTCCATTGATTCTACGCCAATGGCGCTCAACATTTCCTTCACATCTCCTTCTCTTGGGCCAATATGGCGATACGCAAATGAATCCGTTGTCATAGCTATGCTTTAATTTTAGATTTTTGGAAGCGCAAAAGTAAGTATTAAGCAATTTGTAGCAGCAGCGGCATAGTATTATTCAATAGGCAAATTGTAAACAAAAATCTAGCTTGAACAATTTTTCTAAAATCTTAGTTTACAGCAATGTATGGGTAGGTATGGCCGTAGGTGCTTTTACTTTTATTAGCCTCTCTAATGTATATGTGGCGCATTGGGCCTTTGTAGGCTTTGTAAGTTGCGCCACGGTGTTTGCTTACAATTATATGCGGCTTATTCAAATTGGTGTTCATGAAGATGAAAATGACTTTAAATTCAGTGCATGGGTTTCTGGTCATCGCTTTGAGGTACTGAGCTTAAGTGTGTTTTTTGGAATACTCAGCTTGGTGTTTTTTAAGAAGGTATTTCAGTGGGAGTTGCTCTATTTTATTGCTTTGCCAGCTGTAGTCTCCTTAGTTTACCCACTTACTTTTAAGAAATCTATGAGTGGATTTTCTTCCTTAAGAGCTGTGCCTGGGTTAAAACTTTTTCTCATTTCAGCCACTTGGGCCTTTGTTACCGAGTTGCTTCCTATCTTTTTGTACGGTCAGCTAGAATGGGATTCTGTTTTAGAGTTTTTCTTTCGCACCATTTTGGTGATGGGCCTTGTGATACCTTTTGATATAAGAGATAAAGAATTGGATGCTCCTGTTATGCGAACCATCCCTCAGGTGATGGGTGCTAATAAAGCTCGCGAGCTTTCCCTATTTTTTATTTTGATTTATCAAGTGTGG
>JAUICR010000006.1 GCA_030427785.1 Bacteroidia bacterium
TCCATCTCATTGCTGCAAGTAAATGATACAGGTTATTACAATATCGAAAGTGGCATTCCACCAGATATTAAATTGGACAACAACCCGGTACGTGAATTACAAGGAATTGATGACATCTTAGAAACAGCGCTTAACCAGTTAAAGTAATTACTTCAACCAGCTGGAGTACATCACATAATTGTTTGCGATTCTATCTATTTCTCCCGAAATGAGTTCTTGAGTAATATCCTTTACCTTTTTTGCGGGTACACCAGCATAAATGCAACCTGATGGTATATGAGTACCTTCTAAAACTACAGCCCCTGCCGCTACTATTGAATTACTTTCTACCACACAATTGTCCATTACGATAGCCCCCATTCCTATCAATACATTGTCATGAATGGTACAACCATGAGCAATAGCATTGTGGCCTATAGACACATTATTACCAATAGTAAGCGGGTACTTTTGGTAAGTACAGTGAAGAGTAGCATTATCCTGCACATTTACTTTATTGCCCATTTTTACCCAGTGTACATCGCCACGTACCACTGCCCCATACCATATACTGCAATCATCCCCCATTTCTATGTCTCCTATAAGTGTGGCATTTTCTGCCAAAAAACAATTTTCCCCCTGCTTCAAAACTTTTCCCTTCACCTCTTTAATTAATGCCATTCTTGATTCTGTTTATTTTATATGAAACAAAAGTAATGAGATTGAACTCTGCCACATATCTGCTATTATCTTTGCAAAAAAATAGGACCGATGGAAGAAATACAGAAAGTGCCAGTAAGCGTGTATGCAGAAATGACCCCAAACCCTGCAGTACTAAAATTTGTAGCAAACAAAAGATTGGTAGGTGCTGATTCTATTGAATTTAAAAATATAGAAGAAGCCCAGGCATCGCCACTTGCCGTTAAACTTTTCCATTTCCCTTTTGTAAAAGAGGTATTTATTACTAGCAATTATATCGCTATTACCAAGTACGATATTTTGGAATGGGAAGATGTAACGCTTGAGGTTCGTGAGCTTATCAGAGATTATATTGCTCAAGGAAATCCTGTACTTAAAAGTAATGAAGCCACTCCAGCAGCTTCAGATGCCAAAGGCGCGGAGGTAAAGTCAACAATAGGGGCGGTACACCCTCAAGAAAAAGACCCTAAAACCTGGGAACCCATTGAGCAAAAAATCTCATCATTGCTTGACGAATATGTAAAGCCTGCGGTAGAACAAGATGGCGGTAACATTAAGTTCTTAAACTTTACAGATGGCAAGGTTCAGGTATTACTACAAGGTGCTTGCTCGGGCTGCCCATCTTCTACCCAAACGTTAAAGCAAGGAATTCAGAATTTGCTACAGGAAATGCTACCCGGACAAATAAAAGATGTGGAAGCTGTAAACGGCTAGCCGAAGCTTGGCTTTTGGGCCATAGTGGTAAGGTGACGCAGATGAGCTCCCATTGCATCCGATAACTTTTTGTACTCTTTGTATGGAAGGTTAAATTCTGCTGCTGTTTCTTTCACAATTTTAGCAAGCTCAGGATAATGTACATGGCAGATAGTAGGGAACAAATGATGTTCTACCTGAAAATTGAGCCCACCTACATACCAATTTACGAGCTTATTCTTTTTGGCAAAATCCGCAGTAGTTCTGAGCTGGTGTTCCATCCACTCATCCTCGGCCATTCCTGATTCTGGAATATCCATATTTTCTACCCCTTCCACCATATGTGCCAATTGAAACACATAACTTAATACCACTCCTGCCGTAAAATGCATGAGTATAAACCCTAGAATAATCAAATACCAGGGTTGCGGAACCAATAGTAAAGGCAACACAAAAAAGATGGAAAAGTATATGGCTTTAGTTACCACTAAAACAAGCCATTCCTTTTTGATGCTTTCTTTGGTATGCCCTCCTACTCCATTCTTATAATACCTATGAAGTTGCTTAAAATCTTTAAGCATCACCCAATTAATAGTGAGCAAACCATAAATGAAAGGATGGTAAAACCTTTGAAATCGATGAAATTTTTTCCAGGGCTGTGAGGGATGCATTCGTATAATTCCGGAGGAATCCATATCCTCATCCAAACCTTCAATATTTGTGAAAGTATGATGTAAAATATTGTGCTGCACCCGCCAATTAGCTGCATTACCACTAATAATGTATATGGTACCTCCAAGCCATTTATTCACAATTCTATTTTTATGATAGGCTCCATGTATGGCATCATGCATTACACTCATACCTATACCTGACATTCCCAAGCCCATAATGACGAAAAGCAACATCATAAGCCAAACCGAAGGGTTAGCGAAAATTAGAAAGAAAAATGGAACCAGGTATAGGGCTAACATTGCGATGGTTTTAAGCACCATCTTATAGTTAGCTTTACTCGAAATTTTATTAGACTCAAAATAGTCTTTTACTCGTTGGGTTAAGGCGGTGCGAAATGAATTTTCTGTTGGTCTTGGAAACCGAACGCCTGAAGTGGATACTCCCATATAAATCCTCAAAATTTTTTATTAATCGAAAGAGATACCATAGGTATTGATATCAAAATCTATTTTTGCGAAAATAGTGCATAAAATGCTAGCAAAAATTAATCCTACTTCTACAAAATCCTGGGCTAAACTAAAAGAACATCAAAGGCAAATTGAACCTAGCCATTTGCGTGATTTCTTCAGTAAAGACCCAAAAAGGTTCGCTGATTTTCAGGTTAGCTTTGATGATATTCTATTTGACTTTTCCAAAAACAGAATTACAAAAGAAACCATGGGGCTACTTAAGCAACTCATGGAGGAGTGTAAAGTGGCAGATGGAATTGAAAAACAATTTTCGGGTGCTACCATAAACGAAACCGAAAACCGAGCAGTGCTTCATACCGCACTCCGCAATTTTTCGGGCAATCCTGTATTTGTACACGGTAAGGATGTAATGCCCCAAATTTTTAAAGTGCTTGAGCAAATGAAGTCCTTTTCTGAAAAAGTGATTTCGGGTGAATGGAGAGGGCACACAGGAAGCAGAATTAAATCTATTGTAAACATCGGCATTGGAGGTTCGGACCTTGGCCCAATGATGGTGTCTGAAGCATTAAAACCTTACCACGTTTCGGGAATACAGGGATACTTTGTATCGAACGTGGACGGTGGGGATATAGCTGAAACCTTAAAAAATTTAGATCCAGATAGCACACTTTTTATTGTGGCTTCCAAAACATTTAGCACCCAAGAAACCATGACCAACGCAAGGTCTGCTCGAAAGTGGTTGCTAGATTCGGGCGCGCCACAAGGTGCTATTGCCAAGCATTTTGTTGCTGTAAGTACTAATCATCAAGCGGTAGCAGATTTTGGTATAGACCCCGAGAATGTTTTTGAATTTTGGGAATGGGTAGGCGGACGGTATTCGGTATGGTCTTCTATCGGGCTTTCGCTCTGTTGTATTTTGGGTTACGAAAATTTTGAGAGTTTCTTAAAAGGTGCACATGAAATGGACGAGCATTTTAAAACGGCCCCTTTTGAGAATAATGCACCTATGATCATGGCTGCCTTAGGCATCTGGTATGTCAATTTTTGGAACGTTGACTCCGAAGCCATTATTCCATACTATCAAAATATGCATCGCTTTGCGGCCTATTTTCAGCAAGGAAATATGGAGAGCAATGGAAAATCGGTAGATAGAAATGGAAAGGCAGTGGATTATAAAACAGGACCAGTAGTATGGGGAGAGCCCGGCACTAATGGGCAGCATGCTTTCTTCCAGCTTTTACATCAAGGAAAACACATGATTCCATGCGATTTTATTGGGTTTAGCAATAGCCCTTACCCGCTTAGTGATCACCAACAAAAATTGATGGCGAACTTTTTTGCCCAAACAGAGGCACTTATGATGGGTAAAACCAAAGAAGAAGTAATGGCTGGTATGGGAGAATCCATCAATAAAAATCTGGTTCCTTTCAAAGTATTTGAAGGCAATAGGCCTACCACCACAATTTTAGCCAATACACCAAACCCAAATACTATTGGAAAACTACTAGCATGCTATGAGCACAAAATATTTGTGCAAGGGTTGGTCTGGAACATTTTTTCATACGATCAATGGGGGGTAGAACTAGGAAAGCAATTAGCTGAAAAAATATTACCTGCCCTTGACGCATCTGATTCCAACCATCCTCAATTTGATAGTTCTACTTCCGGGCTTATTGCCAAATTTCATAAAGACCGAACAAAATCCTAAAACTGGCACAAAAGCATTTTGTGGCCTAAATCCACAGTTTGTACCAGCCAATAAAATAATTACCCAATCCTGTACGCGTGCATTTTTGTATTGAAAAACTTGTATACATTTGGTTATGTGTAAACTAGTGTCACTAGGTCTGGTTTTATTAGTACAACTTGACAAACAAGGCACGATTTTACTCAAAGAAAATTAAATCTAAAAACCACAAATACATGAAAAAGTTATTTTTCGCTTTGCTTGCTTTACCGCTGTTAGTAGCCTGTAATCAGGATATAAAAGATGAGAACGCAAGACTGAAACTTGAAAATGAAAGGCTTTCAAGTAACGTTTCCTCTCAAGATTCTGTGATCAATAGTTTCATAGATGACTTTGCCAGGATTCAAGAAAATTTAGCAGCAATACGCGAAAGAGAAGAAAGCATCCAAGCAGCTAGCGAAGGTGATATGGAAAAATCAGACAATGTGCGCGAGTCTGTAATAAATGATGTGGAAGTAATTAATCAATTACTTTCTGAAAACAGATTACTTATTAACGACTTGAATGGTAAGCTTGCGAAAAGCAAAGGCGACAACTCTCGATTGAGAAAAATGACGGCTAACCTTCAAAAAGAAATTGAAACTAAAGATTCTCAAATTTTAGAACTAAAAGAGAACTTGGCTTCAATGAATTTTGAGATGAACCAATTGAATTCAAAACTAGACACAGCTAATGCACTGACTAAAAAACAGCAGCAAGAAATTCAGGAAAAAACAGCTAACCTAAACACAGCTTACTATGCTGTAGGTACCGCATCTGAACTGGAAGAAAACAATGTGATAGACCGCAAAGGTGGTGTAATAGGGATAGGTAGAACCAAGACCATGGCTGATGATTTTGACTTGGCTTATTTTACTCAAATCGATATCACCAAAACAACCAACATACCCTTGGATGTTGCAGAAAAGAAAATGAAGATTGTTTCAAGTCATCCTAGTGATTCTTTCACTTTGAACAAATCAGAGGAGGGCCGTATTACTGGATTGGAAATAACAAATCCCACTAAGTTTTGGAAAACATCCAAGCACCTGGTAATTATTGCTGACTAAGATTCAATAAAAATTTATCAAAGGGGATTCGCTGTAGACGAGTCCCCTTTTTTTGTGCTTCAGGTTGTTTAAACTTTAGTCTTAACTGGTTATAAAATGGGGCCTAGCTCATTGTCAATATCTTTACATTTGTCATAAATTATATCTCAATGTATTCAGCTTTACAATCCATTCATTCATTTCTACCTTACTTGCTTATAGCCGCTTTGGTTTCGGGCATACTAATAAATATTGCAAAACGGTTTGGCGGAAGATCCTTTAAAAAAGGAGACAAAATATTAGCCGTGGTGGGCTTAGCCCTTACCCATCTCCAGCTATTGGTAGGCCTAGCGCTATATGCAGTTAGTCCTCGTATAAATGCGGCTTTCAACTCGGGTGAACTTATGTCTAACGCCAACCATAGGCTCTATGCTATCGAACATCCGTTGGCCATGATTGTAGCCGTGGTTTTAGTTACTATAGGATATTCAAAAGCTAAACGCAAAGAAAATGATGCCGCCAAGTTTCAAACTCTGGCAATATTTTATGGTATTGCCCTTGTTGTTCTTTTATCAAGAATTCCTTGGAGCGAATGGTTAGCCTAAAATAATATGATAGAAGCCCCACGAAAAACAAAACGCGAAAGCGAATCTGCCATTCTGATTGGAGTAGTTACACAATTTCAAACAGAAGAGAAGCTTGATGAATATCTTGATGAGCTGGAGTTTTTAGCCGAAACAGCCGGAGCAACTACCTTGAAAAGATTTTGGCAAAAAGTAGACAAACCAAACCCAAAAACATTTTTAGGCTCTGGTAAAATTGATTCTATTCAGGAATACATCAAAGAGCATGAGGTAGATCTTGCCATTTTTGATGACGAGTTATCTCCTTCTCAATTAAAAAATATTGAAAAAGTATTTGGATGTAAAGTACTAGACCGTACCAATCTGATTCTCGACATTTTTGCAGCGCGAGCTCAAACATCCTATGCGCGCACGCAAGTAGAGCTGGCTCAATACCAATATCTATTGCCACGCCTTACTAATATGTGGACCCACCTTAGCAAGCAAAAAGGGGGAATTGGGATGAAAGGGCCTGGCGAAAGAGAAATAGAAACGGATAGACGAATAATTCGTGATAAAATAGTTTTGTTAAAATCAAAACTGGAGAAGATAGATAAGCAGCAGGCAACACAACGCGGAAATCGAGGATCAATGATTAGAGTAGCCCTGGTAGGATACACCAACGTGGGCAAATCTACACTGATGAACTTGTTGAGTAAATCTGAAGTGTTTGCAGAAAATAAGCTTTTTGCCACACTAGATACAACGGTGAGAAAAGTGGTGATACAGAATTTACCATTTTTGCTTACTGATACAGTAGGGTTTATTCGCAAGCTTCCTACCCAGCTTATTGAGTCATTCAAATCTACCCTTGACGAAGTACGGGAGGCCGATGTGCTGGTACATGTTGTTGATATTTCACATCCCAATTTTGAGGAACATATAGAAACAGTTCAGCAGATTATTGCCGAAATAGATGGACGGGAAAAACCCACCATTATGGTGTTCAATAAAATTGATCAATTCACATTTGAAGAAAAAGATGAAGATGACCTTGAACCCATTACTACTAAGAATTATAGCCTAGAAGACTGGAAAAAAACCTGGTTTTCTAAAAATGAAAATTCCTTGTTTATCTCAGCTACTGACGAAATAAATATTGACGAATTAAAAAAATCCCTGTACGATATGGTGGCCGAACTGCATTCCATCAGATTTCCGTACAATAACTTTCTGTACTAGACAGCCTTAATCACCCCAATTTTTTTAGGGAATTGTAATAGAGGTTAGCTAACTTGCTGCTATGGATTATCGCTGGAAATACATTGCTAAGCCTGACCACCAAAAGGTGGAGCGCTTGCAAGAAAAACTTGGTATAGACAACTTCCTTACAGCCTTATTGGTACAACGTGGTATCGAAGATTTTGATAGCGCCAAGGCTTATTTTAGGCCAAGTTTACAAACGCTACACGATCCATACCTTATGCTGAATATGGATAAGGCAGTTGCTCGCATTAAGCAGGCCATAAGTAATAAGGAGCGTATATTAATCTATGGCGATTATGATGTAGACGGCACTACCTCGGTAGCACTGGTTTATTCTTTTTTACAAAGGCATTACGATGCTATCGACACCTACATTCCTGATAGATACACAGAGGGCTATGGCATTTCGCTAGCAGGCATTGATTATGCTCATGACAATGGCATTTCATTAATCATAGCGCTAGATTGCGGTATAAAGGCAATAAAGCAGGTAGATTATGCCGCTGAGCGAGATATAGACTTTATAATTTGTGACCATCATCGCCCGGGCAAAGAAATACCCAATGCTGCCGCAATTCTTGACCCCAAACAAGAGGATTGCCAATACCCGTATGATGAGCTCAGTGGATGTGGTGTGGGTTTTAAGCTAGTACAGGCCTTGTGCAAAGAGTGGCAATTGAAAGATGAAGAATGGATATCACTTTTGGATCTCTTAGCCATTAGCATTGGGGCAGATATTGTACCCATTACAGGCGAAAACAGGGTACTTACATATCATGGGTTAAAACTCATTAATGGTAATTCAAGACCCGGAATCAAACTGTTAATAGAACTAGCGGGTAAATCAAACCAAGAGCTGAGCATCACTGATGTGGTATTTACCTTGGGGCCTCGTATCAATGCAGCTGGAAGAATTTCGCACGGCAGGCATGCGGTAGACCTTATGACCGAATCGAATATGGTTAGACTTGAGGAGATTTGTAAACTAATAAATGATCAAAACAGCGAAAGAAGGATAATAGACAGTAGCATTACAGCAGAGGCCTTGGAAATGATTGCTGAGGAAGAAAAAGTGCGAAAACGTCATACCACCGTTCTTAATCACGATAGCTGGCACAAGGGCGTTATTGGTATTGTTGCTTCCCGATTAATTGAAACTCACTATCGTCCTACTGTTATCTTCACTAGGAGCAATGGTCTCTTAGCAGGTTCTGCCAGGTCAGTAAAAGGCTTTGATGTATACAAAGCTCTGGAAGAGTGCAGCGATATTCTAGAACAATTTGGGGGGCATATGTATGCTGCTGGAATGACGCTGAATCCCGATCGTTTTGATGACTTTAAAGCGCGATTTGACCAAGTGGTAGCGGAAAGCATTTCTGAAGAGATGCTAATACCAGAGATAGAGGTGGATGGCTCTGTATCGTTTGCTGACCTTACTCCTAAGTTTTTTAGAATACTAAAACAATTTGCCCCGTTTGGCCCTCGAAATATGGCGCCTACTTTGGTTACCCATAATCTGATTAATACAGGTGGCAGTAGGCTGGTAGGGGCTGATAGTTCTCATCTAAAAGTAGCCTTAAAAGAACCTGAATCGGGAATCATCCTCTCAGGCATCGGTTTTGGGATGGCTGATAAACTACCTTTACTAAACTCCAATAAACCTGTTTCTGCTGCCTATCACCTTGAAGAAAATAACTTTAGAGGCAACACATCACTTCAATTGCATTTGAAGGATCTCAAGCTCACAAGCTCTGTTTAGTTGAATGTAACGGTCATTTGCTCATCAGTTTGTTCCTCCAATCCTACAGGCATTGCGTCTATTTGCTTTTTCAGCAATTCCATTTTGCTATTAAAATCTGCTTGATAGCTTGGCTTGATAGGCTCTGCTTCAGGTAATTTCTCGCGCAAGGGATCAACCTGCACACCGTTTTTCCAGAAACGGTAGCACACGTGCGGACCAGTAGCCAAACCCGTGCTACCCACATAACCTATCACAGTTCCTTGTTTCACAATTTTACCTTTTTTCATACCACTGGCAAATTTGCTCATGTGCAAATACTGAGTAGTGTACGTAGCGTTGTGTTTTATTTTTATATAATTTCCATTTCCACGAGTATAGGCAGCAGCTATCACTTCACCATCGGCTGTAGCCATTATAGGGGTGCCACTAGGCGCAGCATAGTCGGTTCCTAGATGAGCTTTAAACCTCTTTAGCACCGGGTGAAATCTCTTCGGATTATACCTGCTGGATATACGACTAAACTGAAGCGGTGCTTTTAAAAAGGCCTTTCTAAGCGTTTTTCCATTTTCATCAAAATAATCGTAATAATCTTCACCATTAGAATAGTAAAAAGAATAGAACGATTCCTTTCCATGGTTAAACTCAGCGGCCAAAATACGTCCTACCCCTACGGAAACACTATCATCAATAAACTGCTCCTTATAGATCACTTTAAAATAATCTCCTTTCTGAATTCGGAAAAAATCTATCGACCACGCATATATATCGGCCAATCTCATGGTAAGTTCTGGAGACGCACCTTTATCTACCAGGGTTTGATATAACGAGGAGTTGATTTCACCACTTACCTCACGTGTTATTTCAGTAATTTCCTTTTGTCCTTTTACTACGCTCACCGAATCTCCAAAATCAAAAACATAATAATCTATCGGATTTGATTGATACACCATATAGCGCACTGTACTGCTACTATCCGTATGGTCAAGAAAAAGGAAATATGTATTACCAGCCCGTATTCTACGAACATCAAACACCTCCTTAAAATTTTCGGCTACCGAATGAATTTTATCATAACCCAGGCCCTTTGCCAATAATATGTTTCCAAACGATTCACCACTCTGTACTTTTTCGTTTATTACTTCAAACGAATCCATGGCAATACCAAAAAGGTATGACACCTCGGGCACATGCACTTCTTGGCCCTCTTGCATAGATAATTCATCAAATGCATCATTAGTGGGTGATTCATCAGAAGGGTAGGTAAAAAATAAAACTAGAAGTAAACCAATGGCAACCAGCGCAATTGCCCAGGGTGATATTTTTTTCATGCTAAATATGGGTAGAGTACAAAATGGCGGCAAAGATACTATTTATAGACAATCCTATTTTACACAAACTACTGCCATTTAGAGTACTATAAGCTACTTCCTTGTTTCATGGATTGCCCCACCTATGACATCCAACACACACTTTTTCCACACTTGGCTTGCTCGGCTTTTGCCCAAAAATCCGGACAGAAATTTCTGTATTGAAAAACCTGGCGGCAGAAATTTGCCAATTAGTTCCTCTAGTACGTGTTACATCATGAGGCCTAGCTGCCAAATTGGGTACTTGTGTGCTATAAAGGTCTAATGGTCAGTTGAGATTCAAGTTTAAACCAAGATTGGATGAGTGCCGAAAAGTATCGATTGACTCTCGCAATCTTAGTGTTAAAAGTTTCTGCTGAAAAGTCCACCGATTCCATTACTTGATGTACTTCATGTAGGTTACAGTATAGGACCCTAACGAGCACAACGTAATACTCTACTTAAACCTTAAGGGGTGTTTAGTATTCTCGTATGCATCTAAATCCATTTTTACACTCCCTACCAATATCTGCGCCTCTAGCCTTACAGGTATTTTGTTTTCATCATCGCTTACCCACAGCATAATGCTTTCATCATCTTCAAATACTCTCCCAGATTGCACTACAGGAATAAGCTTTTTGCAACGGATGGTTCCGAACTTACTTTTTATATTTTCTATTCCCAGGTATTTAAGCTCAAAGTTATAGGTTTCATAATCAAGAAACATGCTAATAGGAATGGTCTGCCCGGGCTTTAAGTCAGTAACAGGATAACATCTGGCATAGTACAGGGTACTAAGAAGATCTTGAGAATACTTTGGAAACAGATAAGACTCTGTTGTAGATTTTTTAATGTCTACCGCTTTTTGCGAAGTGTGATCAAATAATAGATGTCTGTTAATTTTATACCCCCCTTCATCTACGTCTCGTATAAATTCTACGGGTACCATGGCATCTTTATCCATATAGGTTTGATAGGTATCTCGGGTTCTAAAAAACCACTCTGCCATACCGGTGGACCTACCTGTACCTACCATATGAAATACTGGCTGACCATTGCGTGATACCGATTCATTAACACGAAGCTCAGCTATTCCGGCATTAATAATTCCGTAATGAATTCTGTACTTAAGATACTCACCTGATTTAAAGGCATTATTAGAAATGACCCTAATTGGATCATCTAATGTTTCAATGGTATGCGTTTCATTAAGCGCAATTGGAATAATAGAAACTGACAGTATTAAGGCAAGTATTTTCATGTCAAAAATTTAACCTGAAAATACAAAACCGATGCCAAATACTATTTTCTACTTTCTCAGATTTGTAATAGTACCTCGCATTGCACCATAAGCATCATCTATTGCACTGTCATATCCAGGAATGAAGTCTATATTGAAATAGCGTTTAATTTCAAGAAGCATTAATAGGCAAATCAAAAACCACGTAATCATTCCTGTGGCTTTAAAAATTATACTAACGCTGTCCCAAAAAAGTAACCTTTCAACAGCTTCCTCTGACCTATCTTCCTGAATCTCCTGGCTGGAGTCATGAGAAATTGAGTTCATAGCTTTTGAGTTTTTTGAGTACCCAAATATAGTTTCTTTTACATCCATTTGCATTAGTTATCAATGCTATATCTACAAAAATTGTCGATAAAGAGCGTGTGTAGAAAAAATTACAGTTTAACATTTTGATTTTCAAACACTTGAAAATCAGCCTATTTATTAAACGCTAAAACTATCAGAACTATCCTCTATTTGAAAAATTCGACTATGGTGCCTCGGGCTGCCCCATAGGCATCATCCACCGGGCTGTCGTAACCTGGAATTACGTCAATATTATAATATCGCTTAACCTCTAGCAAGGCCCATAGCGCAATAAATGACCCAACAAACAGTATTGAGAATTTTACAGAGAACTTGATGCCCTCACGAGTGCTATGATTAAATATATGAAAGGGTCTTCTTACCCAGCTAACTTTTGATGTTCTTTCCATATGCGTAAGGCTTGACTCTCAAATATATTTCATTTTACCATGAGAACACTTGAAAAACCAGTAAAAACTTACACAAATAATCCATAGAAAATGGTTTAAAGACACATTTTAATTGTCAGTACATTAAACCAAATTCCAACTCAAATTATTAGAATCAAACTACAATGTTGATGATTTTTCCTGGTAAAATAATTACTTTTTTAGGACTTTTTCCCCCTAAGTATTCTATCGTTTTTTCCTGCTTCATGATGTGTTCCTCTACATCATTTTTTGTCATACTTAAAGGCAGAGACTCTTTAAATCTCATTTTTCCATTAAAGGCTACTGGGTACTCAAAACTATTCTCTACCAAAAAAGCCTCATTACATTCAGGAAATAACTCTAGGCTAATACCTTCCGTTTTTCCAAGGGCATACCACAACTCCTCAGCAATATGAGGAGCAAAGGGAGAAAGCAAAACAACTAAGGGCTCAAGCACTTCACGCTTATTACAGTTCAAAGCACTAAGCTCATTAATACAAATCATAAAGGCACTTACGGATGTATTAAAACTATAATTTTCAATATCTGAATTAACTTTCTTTATTAGCGTATGAAGAATTTTAAGCTCCTTTTCAGTAGCAGGCTCCTCGGATATTCCATTCTCATTGGCCGTGTACAATCTCCAGAATTTCTTTAGAAAATTATGCACTCCGGTAATACCTGCCGTGTTCCATGGTTTTGATTGCTCGAGAGGACCTAAAAACATTTCATACATCCTAAGTGTATCGGCCCCATATTGCTCAACAATGTCATCAGGATTTACCACATTATACCAGCGCTTTGACATTTTCTCTACTTCGCGAGACACCTTAAACTTTCCTTCTTCCAATTTAAACTCGGCATCTTTCAGGTCATCTCGCCATGTTTTAAATGCATCCAAATCCAGCTCATCCGAAGCATTTACCATGTTTACATCTACATGTATGGGAGTTGTTTTCTTTCCTTTTGCCAAATTTTTAGACCAATATGTATTGGTTCCATCTTCGCGGTGCGCAATTGCCGAATAGCCTAAAATCATCCCTTGATTTATCAGCTTTTTGAAAGGCTCTTCTGAGGTTATATATCCTATATCGAATAAAAATTTATGCCAAAACCTTGTGTAAAGCAAGTGGCCAGTGGCGTGCTCACTTCCGCCTATATAAAGATCTACGTTTTGCCAGTATTGCTCCGAATCCTTACCAACAATTCGTTCCTTATTAGTAGAATCCATATACCTTAAGTCATACCAGCTACTACCAGCCCAGCCAGGCATAGTGGTTAATTCTAGCGGAAAACCTTCCCCATTAGGCACTACCCCCTTAGCGGGGTCATAATTCCAATTAGTACTTCGGGCAAGAGGTGGCTGCCCATCTTTGGTAGGTAAATAAGCATCTACCTTAGGCAGCTCAATGGGTAAATGCTCGAGCCTTACGGGTTTGGCAATTCCATTTTCATAATAAATAGGGATAGGCTCTCCCCAGTATCGCTGTCTACCAAAAATGGCATCTCTAAGTCTGAAATTAACCTTATGCTGCCCTATGCCAAGTTCTTCTATTTTTTCAATTGCCTTTTTTATGGCCTCTTGTACCGGCAAACCATTTAAAAAGTCAGAATTAATTATTTTTCCTTCTTTGGCTTCAAAAGCCTCTTTGGTAATGTCACCACCCTCTACTACTTGCGGAATGTCCAATTCAAATTGCTTGGCAAAGGCATAATCTCGTGCATCATGAGCCGGTACCGACATTACAGCACCCGTACCATAAGAAGCAAGCACATAATCTCCAATCCAAATCGGAATTTCTTTTCCACTAAAAGGATGAATGGCATAAGCACCCGTAAACTGACCGCTAACCGTTTTCACATCCGCCATACGATCGCGCTCAGATTTTCTGGCCGCTACTTCTTGATATTTTTTTATACTACTTCGGTAGATATCGGCAGTCAGCTCCTCTACCATCGGGTTTTCGGGGGCAAGTACCATAAAGCTCACCCCAAAAATTGTGTCTGGCCTTGTGGTAAATACTTTAATGTTTTGCCCGCTTCCTTTTACCTTAAAGTTTACATAAGCCCCTTCGGACCTGCCAATCCAATGTTTTTGAGATTCCTTTAAAGAATCTGTCCAATCAATTTGTTCTAATCCATCGAGCAGGCGCTGCGAGTAGGCCGTGATGCGCATACTCCATTGCATCATTTTTTTTTGCACTACAGGATAGCCGCCTCTCTCGCTCATACCGTCCTTTACCTCATCATTGGCCAATACGGTTCCTAGCTCGGGGCACCAGTTTACTGTAGACTCACTTCTAAATGCCAATCTATAATCCTGAAGTATCGCTTCTTTTTGAGCCTCAGACATACTACTCCAATCGGCTGCCGAAAAATCCTTTTGTTCCTCTACATGTGCACATAGTGCTTCTGTGCCTTTAGTTTCAAAATGCTCAACTAAGGAACTTATACTCTCGGCTTTTTGAGTCTCAGTATTATACCAGCTATCAAATAGCTGCAGGAAAATCCACTGAGTCCATTTATAAAACTCAGGGTCTGAAGTGCGAACTTCTCTTGACCAATCAAATGAAAAGCCGATTTTATCTAATTGTTCACGGTAGCGTGCAATATTTTCTTTGGTGGTTACCGCTGGATGCTGCCCGGTTTGTATAGCGTATTGCTCTGCTGGCAGACCAAATGAATCATATCCCATTGGATGTAGCACAGAATATCCTTTGTGTCTTTTAAACCTTGACACAATATCTGAAGCGATATATCCTAAAGGATGACCTACGTGCAGTCCTGCACCCGAAGGATAAGGAAACATATCGAGCACATAATACTTTGGCTTATCTGCATTTTCCTCTGCTCTAAACGTCTGATTTTTTGACCAATGGCTCTGCCACTTTTTTTCAATTTCTTTGAAACTATATTCCATCGCTACTATCCATTTTAAGGGATGGCGAATTTAAGAAGAACAGAGACTATATGCAGTTGGTTTTGTTTTTAGGTTTTAATACCTAAATGATTATAACCAACGGTCTAAAAAAGTGCAATTCTTTAGGTACAAAAAAACAAAAGGCTGGTCAAATTAATTTGACCAGCCTTTTTGGTTGCAGCATTAGTTATACTTTCTACATACCAGAAGCTTGCTGGTAAATATCGTGTGTGCCAAACATTGGTAAATGATTGGTAGACGGCCTAAAATCTGGCTCTAAGCCTGAGATGATAAAATCATGCGAGTAATTTTTTATACACGATTCCAAAAAATCTTGATGATTTGTTTGAATATACACTACCTCCGCCTCATCATTCAAACTGGATGTGACGGGGTGAAATATGTTAATGGTAAATCCATGCTCTTTTAAATACGAATACATGCAAAAGTGCGTGTGAAAAATAAGGTACATGGAGGATAGTGAATTATTAGCCTGGAGTTCAAGCTTTAACCACTTCATAGTTTCGGTTTTCATGATTAGAGAGTTTTTGAGTTTCAGTACGAATATGTTAAACATTACACTCTAATCCTCATCCTTTTAGATAAGCTGCACAAGAAAGCAGATGATTGACGCCAGGTAACACAGGCTGTATTTTCCAAGCAAATGGCACTATCATACTGAGCTATAAAGTGCTGTAGTACTAACAAAAAACCAAAAATGATTATTTTGTACTTTTGAGCTGAATGAAAAAATTAGCATCATTAATTTTAGCTTTTCAGATTCTCCTGAGTTCCATGTCTTTAAATATTGGTCTTCACTTTTGTGAAGGTCATCTTAAAAGCATTGCACTTTTTGGTAAGGCCAAACCATGTCATAGCACGCACGCTAATAATGAGCACCCTCCAGGATGTCCTTTTGCTAGTGATAACCAAGAGGACGATTGCTGTAGCGACACGGAGCTTAATCTGGAGAAAATCGATACCGAAGTGGAGCTTTATAAGCAACTCGTATTATCACCTGATTTTGACTTAGAACCGCTACACCCAACTAATAGTAGTAGTGGCACTAGTATAGAGTTACATCACCAAGTTTCTTTCCGAAATTATAAGCCGCCACTTCCGGCTAAACATGATATCATTTGGCTACAGACTTTTTTGATTTAGACCCTTGGGTTTAATTTTCAATTATCCTTATTACAGCAATTTGACTAAATGCTGTATCGTCTAACAAATCAAAATCATACATATCATGAAATCAAAAATATTACTTATAGCCATGTTGGTATTGGGGTTATCATCTTACGCCCAACAAAATGTTTACTTAAAGATCAATCATAAATTAGGGGCCAACACATTTGCGTATAACCAATCTGCCAGCAATAATTTGAATAACCAATTCAACTATACCAGGGTTGAATACTATATTTCTAAAATTGTACTTATACATGATGGTGGGCAAAGAACTCCTGTAACGGACAGTTATATACTAGTAAAAGCTAATACCAACCTTAATACCCAATTGGGCAATTTCAGTATAAACAGTCTCGAAGCCATTGAATTTGGAATTGGAGTAGACACTAGTAACAACCATGCAGACATTACCACTTTCCCCTCAGGTCATGCACTCTCTTTTCAAAACCCATCCATGCATTGGGGCTGGGCAGCAGGCTACAGGTTTGTGGCCCTTGAAGGCATTACAGGATCCGGGATGAATCAATCGTGGCAACTACACGCCCTTGGTGATAAAAACTACAATTTGGCTACTATTAACACTGCTGGTCATTCTAGTGGATCTGACCTAATTATTTCGCTTGACGCAGATTATGAAAAAGCAGTTAAAAACATAACTATAAACCCAAACCTTAATTATCACGGTGAGGATCAGCAAGCACCAACGGTACTCGGCAACTTCCAAACTGAAGTATTTACAGCCGGAACAGCAATTATCGGCATGGAAGAACTTGAGTCTGCACCTATATTTACATTGTTTCCAAATCCAAGCTCGGGTAGAGTAACCCTTACCTTAGAAACTCATATTGCTAAAAACACACAGCTGCAGGTAGTAAGTACTACAGGTGAAATAATTCAAAATCTACAGCCAATAGCTGGTGACGAAGTAGAATTAATAATGGCTAAACCAGGGCTTTATTTTATAAGGCTAAGCAATACAGCACAAGGCCTAATGTATACCCAAAAATTATTGGTGCGATGAAACTGCCAAAATTAGTATTAGCTGTTTTTTGCGTTCTGCTCTTTGTGGCTTTTGCACAATCCTGCAAAAATGATAAAGACACTAATGAAAACGCTGTGGTATATGATGGCACAGCTTTTCATTTGAATTTTGGAGCTTTTCCAAAACCTACTATTGCTAGTGACAATCAGCTTACCGTGCAAGGGGTAAAACTTGGACGTATGTTGTTTTACGAAAAACGATTATCAAAAGATGGTTCACAGTCCTGTGCAACGTGTCATAGGCAAGAGCACGCCTTTTCGGATACAGCAAGATTGTCTATAGGCGTAGAGGGGCTACCGGGCAAGAGGCAGGCTATGGCCGTTTTCAATATGGCTTGGAATGAAAATGAATTCTTTTGGGATGGACGCTCACACCTTTTAAGAGATCAATCATTAAAACCAATAGAAGACCCGTTGGAAATGAATGAAAGTCTGGATAATGTAGTAGCAAAACTGGAAGCCGAAAAATTGTACCGCGACCAATTTATGAGGGCTTTTGGAAGTAGCGAAATCACTGCCGAAAAAATGTCGCTGGCCATGGAGCAATTTATGAATACGATTGTTTCAGTAGAAAGTAAATACGATCGTTTCTTAAGGGGTGAAGTTGCTTTAAGCCCAAGCGAGGAGAGAGGTCGTGAACTTTTCTTTGCCGAGTTCAACCCAGGCTTCCCCAATCTATCAGGAGCTGACTGTGCACATTGCCATACGGGCATAATGTTCGAAAATGATTTGTATATGAATAATGGCTTAGACTCTGATGCAAACATTACCGACATAGGCAGAGAGGAAGTTAGTCAACAGCCTTCTGACAGAGCTAAATTTAAAGTTGTGTCACTCAGAAACGTGGAGGTAACCGCACCTTATATGCACGATGGTCGATTTAAAACTTTAGAAGAAGTAGTAGCGCATTACAATAGTGGAATACAACAAGGAGCTACCACAGATCCCGCTCTGGAGTATACACGTGCTTCTGGGGGATTAAAGTTGAATGCGCAGGATAGAGCTGACCTTGTGGCTTTCTTAAAAACACTTACAGATGAAGTTCTACTAACGAACCCTGATTTTAGTGATCCATTTTAAATGAAAACTAATAGGTATTTGATAAAAACACAAAAAGTGATAGCCATAGCGCTGTCACTTTTTGTGTTGGTTCAGTGCCATAAGGATACGCAAACCACCATTCCTAATTATGAATCACTAACCGAAATACCCATAGGTTTTCCGTCTATGCCTTTTCCCCAAGACAATGAATTTACTTTGGATAGATGGGAAATGGGGAAAAAGTTGTTTTATGACCCCATACTTTCTGTTGACAACACGATAAGCTGCGCTAGTTGTCACAAAGCCTCGTTGGCTTTTGCTGATGATAAAGCCTTTAGTCCAGGAGTAAAAAATCGGCCAGGCGTTCGAAATGCTCCTTCCTTAGCCAATGTTGGTTACCATCCCTATTACTTAAAAGAAGGAAGTGTGCCTAGCCTAGAGATGCAAGTATTGGTGCCGGTGCAAGAAGAAAATGAATTTGCACACGATATGCTTGTCATTACCGAGATTCTGAAATCCAACTCATACTATGCAAGCATGGCCCTCAAAAGCTATAATCGTGAAATCGACCCGTATGTCATAGTTAGGGCTATTTCTACTTTTCAAAGGACGCTAGTAAGTGGCAATAGCCCTTATGACCAGTACTTTTATCAAGGCAAATCAACTGCATTATCAGAAAGTGCACGAAGAGGCTTAGACCTTTTTAATAGTAGTAAAACCAATTGCAGCAGTTGTCATGGTGGTTTCAACTTTTCGGATTATAGTTTTCAAAATAATGGACTTGCCACGGTATATAATGACATAGGCAGAAAACGCTTAACTGGAAAAGCTGAAGATGAATCTCTTTTTAAGGTGCCATCGCTTCGCAATGTAGAACTCACCGCCCCTTACATGCACAATGGCCGGTTTGGCACCCTACTACAAGTGGTGGAGCATTATAATAGTGGCGGAAAAAATCACTTTAATAAAAGCAAACTCATTAAACCACTTAATCTAAGTACACAGGAAAAACAAGATTTAGTGGCCTTCTTAAAGTCTCTCACAGATGATGACTTTGTAAACAATCCCTTGTTTAGACCATAGAAATTGTATTGCACAAAAAAAGCCCATCATTTCTGATGAGCTTTTTTGTTGCCCCACAAGGACTCGAACCTCGACTGACGGTACCAAAAACCGCTGTCCTGCCAATTAGACGATAGGGCATCTTTAAAATTGGGCTGCAAAAATAATAAAAGACTTCTATACACAAAAAATAATTTCGCAGTAATTTTTTTAGAACTCTCATTCCTAGTTTTACCTGGGAAAACAACACAATTTAAGAAAATTTTAATTGTTTGGCACAATAAAAAACTGCCGAAATACTCGTGCAGCGCTCTTAATTAGCGCATTTTCACGGTATTTGTTAAAGATATTGAACAAATAAAAGTATTAACAATACTTTCAAACATAGCCTATCCATATTTTCATAAATTCGCCACCTTACACAAAATTCGGAACATGCAGGATCAATATTCTAAGTTAAACAACATCCTAGGATGGATTGTTTTTGCCATCGCTACTTTTACTTACGTATCTACCGTAGAGCCCACAGCCAGTTTTTGGGATTGTGGTGAGTATATTTCTACATCAGTAAAACTGCAAGTGGGTCACCCACCAGGCGCGCCCTTCTTTCAGCTAATGGGTAACTTTTTTGCTCAATTTGCCTTTGGTGATGTTATGCAGCAAGCCTATATGGTAAACTTAATGTCTGCCCTTAGCAGCTCCTTTACTATTTTATTTTTGTTTTGGACCATTACCGCTTTAGGCCGTAAGTTCTCACTAAAGCATGGTGAGATTGACAAAGCCAGAATGATTTCAATTTTTGCAGCGGGTATGGTAGGAGCCCTAGCCTATACCTTTAGCGACAGCTTTTGGTTTTCGGCCACAGAGGGTGAAGTATACGCCATGTCATCGCTTTTTACCGCTATAGCTTTTTGGGCCATTCTTAAATGGGAACAAGAGGTAGACCGTAACCCAAGGGCAGACCGTTGGTTGATTTTTATCGCTTATATGACGGGACTGTCTATCGGTGTTCACATACTTGTATTCCTTACTATTCCAGCTATTGTAATGGTTTACTTCTTTAAGAAAAAAGAAAGTATGAACCGCAATCAGTTTATCATGTATAATGCTATTGCGGTATTGGTACTAGGGATTGTTTTTGCCGGAATCATTCCACTTATTCTTAACAGTTTTGGTGGTCTTGAAATTTTCTTCGTTAATACCATTGGACTACCTTTTAATAGCGGCACTATATTTATGTTGTTAGTACTTATCGCAGGTTTCGGTTTTGGATTGGTATTTACCCGTAAAAAGGAAAAGCCACTTTGGAACACAATGATCCTTTCGGTAATGTTTATCATTTTAGGATATTCTACTTTTATCACCCTTGCTATCAGATCAAATGCAAATACCCCAATTGACGAAAACAACCCTGAGGATGCCCTTTCACTTCTAGCTTACTATAATCGTGAGCAATATGGTGACTGGCCCGTGTTACATGGTCAATATTTTAATGCCCCCTTAGACCCTCGCACCCCGTTTATTGATGGTACCCCGACTTATGCAAAAGATGAAGAAGCAGGAAAATATGTCGTAACCGATGATCGTAAAGAAAGCATTAGAAACTTTGCAAAAACACATACCGGTTTTTTCCCTCGTATGTGGAGTGATGACCCCACGCATGTGAGAAATTACATGAAGATTGCTGGTATAAAAAACAAAGACAAGAAGCCAACTTTTGGGCAAAACATGAAGTTCTTCTTTGATTATCAGTTGGGCCATATGTGGTGGCGTTATTTCATGTGGAATTTTGCCGGAAGGCAGAACGATGAACAAGGACATTATGAACTCACACAAGGAAATTGGTTAAGTGGTATTGGTTTTATAGACCAAGTTCGTTTAGGGCCTCAAAGTAACCTGCCCTACCACGCTAAAAACAGTCCAGCCAGAAATACATACTTTTTCCTTCCCTTTATTCTTGGGCTTATTGGTATCTACTTTCACTATAAAAAAGATTGGAAAGATGCCTGGACAGTCACGCTGTTTTTCTTACTCACCGGTGTGGCCATTGTGCTGTACACCAATCACAAGCCCTTTGAACCACGAGAAAGAGATTACGCATTTGTAGGTTCTTTTTATGCCTTTGCCATTTGGATTGGGCTAGGTGTACAAGCCATTTTTGAAATGCTGGGGCCAAAACTCAGAAACACTAATACTGCCATAGCAGTAGGAGCATTATGCCTAGTAGCTGTACCTGGACTAATGGCCAACCAAAACTGGGATGATCACAATCGTAGCAACCGATATACAGCTAGAGACATAGCTAGGGCTTATTTGGACTCTTGTGAGAAAAATGCGATTCTGTTTACCAATGGTGATAACGACACCTTCCCACTTTGGTATGTTCAAGAGATTGAAGGCTATAGAACAGACGTGAGAATTGTAAACTTGTCTCTACTAAATACTGATTGGTACATTGACCAATCGAAACGAGCCGCTTATGACGCTGCTCCTGTGCCTATTAGCTTTACCCATGAAGAATATCAGCAAGGCACACGTGATGTGGTGTACTACAGACCCGACCCACGAGTGAAAGGCCGTATGCCTATTGACAATTTTATTACCTGGCTAAAAAGTAATGACAAAAGCACAAGCTTTAACTACGGCAAAAAAATGCTAAAAGCGTACCCTACCAAGCAACTTAGGGTAGACATTAATAAAGATCAGGTGCTTGCCAACAATGTAGTATCAAAAGAAGATGAAGCTCGCATTGTAGATTACATCGACTGGGACTTAGGAGGAAACGTACTCTCTAAGCGCGACATGATGGTGATAGACCTTATTGCAAATAATGACTGGACAAGACCTATATACTTTAGTGTGACTGTAGGTAACAGCCCAAAATCATTCTTTTGGTTAAGCGACTACTTCCAACTAGAAGGCTTAGCTTATCGCTTTGTACCGGTGCACAATCCTACGCCAAAAGGTTCATCTGATTTTGGTAAAGTACATACCGATTTGATGTATGATAATATGGTAAACAAATTTGCCTACGGAAATATGGAGGTGCCAGGAGTATACTTAGACGAAACCAATCGTAGGTTATCTTATAACTTGCGAAACGCCTTTGGAAGACTGTCTACCGCCCTGGTGGCCGAGGGCAGAAATGAAGAAGCCATTACTGCTTTAGATCTGGCCGAAGAGAAAATGCCAGAGAGTAAATTTGAATACAACTATTTCATTTTTGGAATGCTTGAGTCCTACTACAAAGCTGGTGCTACTGAAAAAGGTGAAGCTATGCTCAATCTGTTTGCTGAGCGATTGGATGAAGAGCTTGCTTATTACGCACAATTCAAAGGAAGCGACCTAAAGGCTATCGATCAAGAGGTACGTTCGGCAGCCAGCTATTACCAAATGCTTTTGCGTATCTATCAGCAGTTTGACAAGAGCGGAACACCTATACAGGAAAGCGAGTTTTACCAACGATATGTGGCAGCACTACAGCCTTTTAACTTATCGTAATACAGTAAACAATAATTGATAATTAAAACCCTGATAGCTCTTATGCAATCAGGGTTTTTTCATTTTTAGACATCACATCCCGACTAATGCACTTGCAAGTACATAACAGTGCTTGGCCCGTGTATTCTGCCTAACTCAAATAAAATGTTTTGCTTTGCTCAATTCAGAACTGAACTAAGATGCAAACTGCCACCGTTTCTACCCTCAAAAAAGAACTCGCCCATCAATCGAAAACTCAGCTGATAGAGCTTTGCCTTCGATTAGCAAAATTCAAAAAGGAGAATAAAGAACTCCTCACCTACTTGCTTTTCGAAGCCCATGACGAGGAGGCCTATATCTATGGAATAGAAGAACAAATGGATGAAGCCTTTGAGGCTATAAATGTGAGTAGCTATTATTTTATAAAAAAGAGTGTCCGCAAAATTTTATCATCTACTAAAAAGCATATCCGGTATTCACAAAAAAAAGAAACCGAGGTGGAGCTTCTGCTTTATTTCTGTAGAAAACTAAGAGAGATGAAACCCAGTTTTACCAAAAGCCCTGTGCTGCGCAATACCTACTCCACTCAAATAAGGATGATAGAAAATGCCATGAGCAAACTACATGAAGACCTGCAATACGACTATGGTCTTGAGCTACAAAAACTCAAATCTTAATATATCCTTCCACATAGGCCTTCCTTATCTCATCATTAGCTAAAGCTACATAGCACGCTTAATTTGAAGCGCAAATACGACCTTTGCAGCACACTAAAAAAAATGATGATGAAAGTTGAGATATGGAGTGATGTGATGTGTCCGTTTTGCTACATAGGTAAAAGACGGTTTGAAAAAGCCTTGCAAAATTTTGACCACAAGGATGATATTGAGGTAGTATGGAAAAGTTTCCAACTAAACCCGCAAGCGATTACCAATCCGGATGTTTCGGTGACCGAAGACCTGGCCACCAAAAAAGGCTGGACTATAGAGCACGCAAGGGAGATGAGCGACTATGTAAGCAAAATGGCCGCAGGCGAAGGCCTTCATTATGATTTTGATAAAGCCGTTTCGGCCAATAGTTTCAATGCCCACCGCTTGTTGCAATTTGCCAAAACCCAAGGCAAAGGAGATGCACTGAAAGAAGCCCTTTTGTACGCCTACTTTACTGATGGCAAAAACACAGACGACACAGCCACTTTGCTTGAGCTAGGTTTGAAAGCAGGATTGGAAAAAGCGGAAGTAGAAACAGTTTTACACGACCCAAGCAGTTTTGCCGATGCTGTAGAATACGACATAGAAGAAGCCCAAAAACTGGGAATAAATGGAGTACCATTTTTTGTGCTTGACAGAAAATATGGAATAAGTGGTGCCCAGGAAGTATCGGTATTTGAGCAAAATTTGGCCAAAGCTTACGAAGACTGGCAAGCAGCCCAGTCCAAAACAAAATTGAAAACTGTAGAAGGAGAAACCTGCAAACCTGATGGCACCTGTGACTAATGAAGCTTTTTGACCTACCGAACGATTGTACACAAAACCTATTACCAAAACAGGGTGAGGTGTATTATTACGGTAAGATATTGAGCAGCGTACAAGCTGACTATTAATTTAAGCAACTTATAGGAACCTTGGCTTGGAAAAATGATGAAGCCCACATTTTTGGAAAACACATTATTACCAAACGAAAGGTAGCGTGGTATGGGCAGCAGCAATTTAGCTACACCTATAGCCATGCTACCAAAACTGCATTGCCTTTTACTAGAGCATTATTGGACCTTAAAAAGCTGGTAGAAGAAAAAACACAGGCCACTTACAATTCTTGCTTGGCCAACCTCTACCACAATGGTAGCGAAGGCATGGCGTGGCACAGCGATGGTGAAAAAGATCTCAAAGAAAATGGTGCTATAGCATCACTCACGCTAGGGGCTGAGCGCAAGTTTGCCTTTAAACACAAAACCACTAAAGAAACTGTAGCTATGACGCTTGAACACGGTAGCTTACTGGTGATGAAAGGCGTTACACAGAAGCATTGGCTACATAGACTACCCCCTACCACCAAGATTCATACACCAAGAGTAAATTTGACTTTTAGGACTATTGTAGGTTGAGGACTTCACTATTCCAAACAAACCCTATATTCACGCACATTCTAGATATTCCTTATAATTTAACCTACTAATTATGAAAGGACCGAAATTCTTAAGATATGTAATTCCTGTTCACCTAGCTTTAAAAGAAAATGGAGGTGCTGCAAATTCAGGCGATATTATTGACGAAGTAATTGAGAGTTTAAAAATTTCCGAAAAAGAACTTGCTGAAACTACTTCAAATGGTCAATCAAGGGTTAAAAATCAAATTAACTGGGCTCGTTTTTATATGTATAAAGCTGGTCTAATTGATAACACGGAAAGAGGAATATGGAGATTGACATCTGAGGGCTTAGAAGTCGTTTTAACGGAAAAGGGGGTTTACGACATTTTTAAGAAGGCTCAGAATAAGGTAAAAAAGGATAAAGAGAAGAATACTCGTGGAAAAGTACTATTTGATGAAGATGATTCTATTGAAGAAGAGCAACATTCTGGTGAGTTACTAGAGATAATAAAAAGCCTTACTCCTAAAGGGTTCGAAAGAATTTGCAAAAGGCTTCTAACAGAAATAGGAATACATGACATCATTATAACTGGTAATCCAAGTGATCAAGGAATTGACGGAACAGGATTGGTGAAATTAAATGATGTCGTTAGCCTCAATATTGTTTTTCAATGCAAGCGGTATAGGGATGTTGTTTCCCCTCATCATGTTAGAGATTTTCGCGGGGCTATGCAAGGTCGTGGAGAAAAAGGGCTTGTAATCTCGACTGGGAGATTCACCAAAGAAGCAAAACAAGAAGCCAATAGAGAGGGTGTCACACCAATAGAGTTAATTGATGGTGACAGGCTTGTTGAATTATTTGAAAAATATCAATTAGGCTTAAAGCCAGTAACTGTCTTTGAAATCAATCATGATTTCTTTAAAAACTTTAACTAGATAAATCACCGCTAGTTAGAACATGTTTAAAAAAACACCTATAGCTACAAGAATTCTGACACAACAATTCAATAAGTTCTCACATTTGTAAAAATGAACATACCTTTATTTGATATTCCATTAAAACCAATCTTATGAAAAATATACTCGTATGTGTCGATTTTAATGATTCAGAAAATGTTCTGATTAACGAGGCGTATAAATATGCTAAGGCCTTTGGGGCAAAACTTAGATTGATGCACGTAGTAGCTCCTAATCCTGAGTTTATAGGCTATGAGCTGGGACTGCAAGAAGTACGTGATAGCCGAGCTGAAGAGTTAAAAAAAGGACATAGGCAAATACAAGCTTATGCCAAGGATCTTAATGACAGAGGCGTAGAAGCTGAGGCCTTGCTTATACAAGGAGAGACCATAGAATTGATAACTTCAGAAGCGAAAAAATTAGGAGTCGAGTTAATTATCGCAGGCCATCATAAGTATGGCTTTCTTTATAATGCCCTTATTGGAACTGTCTCTTCCCAAATAATCAAAAAATCAAAAATTCCAGTTCTTACTGTTCCGTTGAATTAGGTTTTGAATTTGAATTAAGTCCGTAGAACAACTGCCTCCAATTGATTAAAATAATCCGCTCCAAGAAATAGCACTACACTTTAATGACCCAAGAAATCATCATTCAAAAAACTATTGCCTTTGTAAAAAATGAACTTGCACATGCCGAGGGCGGGCATGATTGGTTTCATATAGAGCGAGTATGGAAACTTGCAAAGCGGATAGGCTCAGAAGAAAAGGTGGATTTATTTGTGGTGGAGCTTGGAGCCTTGCTTCATGATATTGCTGATTCTAAATTCAACAATGGCGATGAAGAAATAGGCCCGCAAAAGGCTCGATTGTTTTTGAGTTCGCTTAGGGTAGACGAGTCTGTAATCACTCATGTAGAAAATATCATTTCTAATATTTCTTTTAAAGGTGGAAACGAGGCTCAAAAGTTTCATTCACCAGAGTTAGATGTAATTCAAGATGCTGATAGACTTGATGCCCTAGGCGCCATTGGTATTGCCCGAACTTTCAATTATGGTGGTTTTAAGAATAGAGCCATTTATGACCCTGACATAAAGCCAAATCTCAACCTCAGCAAAGAGGAATACAAGAACAGTGACGCTCCTACCCTCAACCATTTCTATGAAAAACTATTGCTGCTAAAAGATCGGATGAACACCACAACTGGGAAACGCATGGCCGTACACAGGCATCAGTTTATGGAACAATACCTTGAAGAGTTTTACAAGGAATGGAACGGGCAATTGTGAGCAATGTGAGAATTATACTTTCACAATCTATTGTTAATTCTTCCTGTTGGATAAAAGGTATTTAGCTCAGGCAATGTAATTTGCCAACTATAACCTTTACAATCTAATGGATGAAAGCATTTATTCGCCACCAATACGGAGGACCAGAAGTGTTGCAATTGTCGCAATACGAAAAACCTACCCCTGCTGATGATGAAATATTAGTAAAGATCAAGGCGCTTTCAGTCAATCCTATGGAGTGGCACATACTACGTGGCGAGCCTTATTTTGCTCGATTGACGGTAGGGCTACTTTCTCCAAAACACAAAATAATAGGTTCTGATTACTCAGGTATAGTTGAGACTGTGGGAAAGAACATTGTTGATTTCAAACCTGGTGACGAAGTATTTGGTGAGCCATTTCATGGAAGTTTTGCAGAATACAATGCGGTAAAAATTGGCATGATAGGTCATAAACCGAAAAATGCTTCATTTGAGGAGGCGGCATGCCTTGGCGTAGCGGGCCTTACGGCATTGCAGGGAATTAGAGATCAGGGAAAAATAAGACCTGGAGAAAAAGTTCTTATCAACGGGTGCTCTGGTGGCGTGGGACACTTTGCCGTACAAATAGCAAAAATTTTTGGAGCGGTGGTTACGGGTGTATGCAGCTCTCGCAACGTAGAATTTGTAAAAAGCTTGGGAGCTGATGAGGTGATTGACTACACTAAAACTAATATGCATCAGCACCGTGGCAACTTTGATGTGGTGATAGATGTGCACGGAAACTTAAAGTATTCAGATTTTAAAAACCTAACCAACAATAGCGGCCGTGGAGTTCTTATCGGCTTTACCACCATGAGTAATATGATGGGTGCTATGATTGGAGGCATTTTTGGAAAAGTGAAACTGAAGAGCTTTACGGCTGCATCTAATGCTACAGATTTAGCTCAATTAAGTAAATATGTGGAAGACGGAATTCTTAAAGTAAACATTGACAGCACTTACACTTTTGAGCAAATTCCAGACGCCATTACCTACATTGAAAAAATGCATACTCGCGGAAAAGTTGCCATTACTGTGTCTTAATTGGATTGGGATTCCTAGCTTTAACAGCACGTTGTAAATTCAATTCGTGACTGATAACGTATCCCAAATGAAAAACTGTTCGATTTGTCAAATTCCAATTGAGGAGAACTACTGTACAAAGTGCGGACAAAAGTATTCTGAAAAACGCGTTTCGGTACGAAATCTATTTATTGATTTAATAATCAATTTCATCTCGCTCGAAAGGTCAGGGATCGCCACAATTGTAAAAATCATTTCAAACCCAAAACCGATAGTAGACAACTATATGGAGGGGTTTAAAAAATATTACGCAAGTCCGGGACCCATCTTGCTGTATGGCGTTGCCACAGTAGCTATACATGTAAACTTTGTTGACAGGCAAATAATGGGATTGTCGTTTGAAATTGACAATTTCAACGCTCAGTACCTGTTTTGGGTAACCCTTTTTCCCTTCTTGCTTTTGATTTCCTATATGACCTTTTTTCGTCTTGATAGGCGATTTTCCAAACACCTCGTTTCGATAAGCTATGTAGCCACTTCCCTGTTTATTCTTTTAATGGTATTGAATGACATTATCATTTTAATTTTTGGTGACCTACTCGACCTTTGGGCATTTTACCTATTCGTGGTACTTACATTGTTTTGGAACAGTAGAGTGTTTAGTCGAAGCAACAAGGCGCTGTTCTTAATAATCAATACCCTTATTCAAATCCTCCTGTTCATTGGCTTAGTGGCCCTTTTTATATGGGTGGTAGGAACAGAAAACACGTAATGATGTATAAAGAAAAACTAAAAATATACGATGCGCTTGTCGCAAAATGCAGCCGTTTTGAACGCAAGGGAAAAACAATGCCCTATACCTCGGCAAATGGGTACATGTTTTCGCTACTCAATAAGGATGGTGAAATAGGTATTCGATTTTCTAAGGAAGTTCAAGAAAAGTACCTGACCAAACTAGACACCACGCTCTACAAATCGTACAATGCGGTGATGCGCGGCTATATCTTAATTCCTGATAAAATGCTGGAAAACCTTGACGAACTAGCAAAATATCTTGATGAAAGTTATGATTACGTGATGACCCTCGAACCTAAATAAACAAACACGCATGTTTCACTATTGGTACATGGTTATTAAAATTTTATTGAAACGAAAATTTCAAAAGCCCATTGAAATTGACGAAACCATTGAGCATACTTTTCGGGTTCGCCTTTTAGATTGTGATGGCCTTAGGGTAATGACGGCCTCTAAATATCCCGCTTATATGGATTTTATACGATGGGAGCTAATTGCACGATCTAAGCTATACTCCATTGTACTAAAAGGCAAAATGGCTCCTAGTCTGGGCTCGCAAAAGATTATTTACAGAAAACCTTTAAAACGCGGTACCAAGTTTAACTTAAAGCTTGAATCAGGCGGGGTTGATACTAAGTGGGTATACCACATTCACAAATTTGAACAAAAAGGTCAACTAATGGCGATAGGCATTACGCGTGCCTTATTATGGAAAAAGGATGTTTCCATCCCTATGAATGAAATCTTGCAGCAGGCTACTTCCCGTAGCATCCCGCCACCACCCCACTGGATTGTTAAGTTGTTTGAGTCGGATAAGGATATTTTAGAAAATAGCGATCAATTGATTTAAAGTATAGGCACAAAAAAAAAGGGCCTTGAAATACTCCAAGGCCCCTTTAACAAAAACGGTGGTACTCTCTATTCTTTAATTAGTGATTTGGTAATACTAAAATCACCGTCACTTATTTTTACCAGATACATACCGCTTGGGTATGCAGATAAATCAATGCGAGCGCCTTCCTGCTCACTACCTGAACTTAGTACACTTTGAATTAATACACGTCCAGCTAGGTCAGTTACGCTAACCTCAGCATTTGCGCTAAGTACTTTACCACTGGTCGAAATCTGTACAATTCCATTTGTAGGATTTGGGAACAGGTTGAGATCAAACTCTCCACTAGTACTAGCTACATTGCCAGCAGGTGAAGATTTAACCGTAGGAACTACACCCATGTGCCCAAGATCCATTCTAAAGCTAAATCCACCTTTATCTCGCTTCGAAGTCCTGTTTCGGATGGCCACCACTACTTCATTTGCACCTGATTGGAGAATATTATCCATTGATATATTCGTGTAGCTGTCAAACATATCTCCGCCATTAAAGCCATTATTCACTTGTCCATTGTCTGTAAAGAGAATATCATGATTCATGGTGCGGTAGTTCACCTTACCCATATCCTCTTCAAGCGCAACACTGTGCCCGTTAATGAATATTTGCATATTATCATCCACAAACATTCTAAAGCGTGCGCTAAGGCCGATATTATTGGAAAGGTTAAATGTTTGACGATAGTAAGTCACTCCACTTGCTGATTTTATAACATCAGAACCCGGTACCGCGTATACGTGATTCCATGGGTAGGGCTGACCTACAATTGCAGGCAAAGTAAATGTAGAAGCCGCAGGTACGCTTGCAACTCCAGGCCAAGGATACATATTTGAAGTAGCTGTAGTTACGGTGGTACTTAATTTCCAGTCTGAATCTGAAACAAGGCTCAGAACATTAGGATCTGGTGTACAGGTAACGGTGAGTCCAAAAACTCCAACCCCATTTCCATAGCCACTTACTAGTACGTAATAAGTATCTCCGGGCACGGTAGGAACCCCTAACCCGCTTAAGAACCCAAAATACCCACAACCCGCATCATCATTGTCTCCAATAATATCTAAAGATCCGCAGTTACCGCTAAATACTGATAGTCTAGTGTCATAGCTAAGGCCGGTTTCATAGTCGCAAGTATGTATAATGCTATAGGCATCGCTTGCTACAAACTTGTACCATACCCCCGGAGCTGTTATAGGATAAAACACAGAGTCAGGAGAATCTACAGTGGCATCGATGGTAGTCCCAATCATCATAGACCCACAAGAGAATGGAGTTGCATTTACACATAAGTCATTAGCGGGTGGCGGACCTGGTGGAAGTGGAGCAGGAGTAACTCCTGGGTACACACCCACGGCTTTCCAAGCTGAATCTACAATATTAGCTGTGGCAGTGTCATACAAATCCAAAGCTGCTTGAATAGATCCGGCTCTGGCATCCTCAAAATTTGAGGTAGAACTTAAATACACCGTTAAATTACGGTAAGCAATGGCAGCCGCTTTTGTTCTTCCTATAGCAGGTACATTGTACGAATAACTATTGTCATTAGTACCCGCCTCACCTTCTGATAGGATATAAAACCACTTGTTCTGCACTCCTGAATTATAGTGTACTCCACAAAAGTCATTATATGGTGTTGGATTACATCCTACATTATCCCACCAATAATCACCAAGGTAGGTGTCTGGCTGACCATATAGATTAGGGTTATTCATAGAGCGAATAGCACCACTACCTCCAATGCCTATATCAGTTCCCATCTGCCAGTCATTAGAGCCTGTGGCATGATTCTCTACCATTTCTCCAAAAATATCTGAGAAGGACTCATTTAATGCCCCCGACTCCATTTCGTAAAACAGGTTAGCCGAAAACTGAGTAACACCGTGGGCAATTTCGTGGCCACAAATATCTAATGCCACCAATGGCCCATAGCCAATACCGTCACCATCACCGTAAGTCATGGCAAATCCATTCCAAAAGGCATTAACATAACCAACGCCAGCATGCACATAGGAATAAATAGGAGAACCTAAATCATCATAAGAATCTCTACCATGGGCAGTTTTGAAATAATCATAGGTTTGCTCAGCTCCCCAGTGTGCTTGCACTCCAGCCCCGTCTGTCCAACCAGTATCTGTAGTGCTGGTAATATCTGTGGCTGCACCATAATTATAGGTATTATTCAATGTATAGGTTTCGAAGATTGCACCTAAAGTAGACGCGTCCTCACGAAGTCTAAAGCTATTAGGACCTACCATATCGGCAGTAAAGCTTACTTTACCATTGTACAAGCTGTTTCCTGAAGCAGGAACATTTGCCTCATGAATGAGCTCATGCTCGTATACAATCTCACCTTTTGCCGCATCTACATATATGTCTGCCCTACTAATTGGGTCGTAGGCAAACACATCATACTTATATACTAAGAAGTTCTTTTTGGAAACCGGATGGTGTAAAACCACCAACTTGCCAGTAGGCGCAAAGGTGTTTTTATCATTACTCCAAGCATAAACTTTTGCATTTACCTTATCCAATGCCGTTTGCAATCCTTGTGCGGCAGAAATTCGAGGACTAGTATCCAGATTACGGACTTTTACAAAATTGCTTGTCACATTCTTTATCATCCCTTCTTTTACATGCAGGGTCACCGTTCGTCCCTCTACATTCAAGCCATTGTATACTTGTTGATATCGATAGTGTGTAAAGCCAAGATTATCTGTTGTGGTTTTAAGCAGTACAAGATTATCCTCTTCTTGCAGACTAAAAATAGTTTTTAAATAGTCTCGTACTTCCGTAAAAGGCACGTCACCAGCATAATTCTTTAACTGAGTTTTGGAAGTTTGAGGGTTAAGACTAGTTTGGAGTCCACTAGTACTAGGGTTGTAAATAGCAGTACTTGTAGGTGAGCCATTTCCTTGTGCAGAAATGGAGTTTGGAATTAGGGAGACACTTATAGCTAAAGCTCCAATTCCGATTATTTTAAAAATATTATTGGTTTTCATATTAAAACAGATTTGGTTAAAACTTAATTGAACATGTCAAAAAAATCAACCCTGTTTTAATCGCCCCTTCCAATGAGGAAGGAGCCACGAGGATTTTTGCATTGTTGGTTTGGTTGGTTAATTGGTTTTGTGAAATTAGAAAAAAATCCTGACCTTCTATAAAGAAATTGTCTTTTTTGTTATAATCTTAGTTTTTGATAATCAAATGCTTCAGATTGTTTCCGTTAGAAAATGAGCGGCAACACCCAGAAATGAAAGGTTAAACTTCAATCACCATTACCTTATGTAAACCATTGCTTAAAAGGGGTTTCAGGCAAGTTGTGTATAAGTGAAAAACCTAAAAAATCATCAACATTATGACTTCAAAATCTTATCAAAAAACCAAAAAACTTTTCTTGTCATCTATACTTACATTTAGACCATAATTATTTTGCATGTTTTTAAAACACAAAAAGTCGGTTCGCTACATTCTTAAATTGAATCGCCTTGATATGTTTATAGTTTTGATAATCTCTATTGTGGTAGGGCATTTAGATAACTATTTACCCAACGATGTGGCCTTTCCTCTTACTATTCCATCTTTGCTAGGCACGGCTCTTTCGCTAGTAGTTGCCTTTAGAACCGGGCAAGCTTATGACCGATGGTGGGAGGCACGTAAGCTTTGGGGTGCTATCGTGAATGACTCGCGTTCACTAGTTCGAGCAGCCGAAACTTATATTACTAGCCCTGATAATTCTAAAGATAAAATGCTGGTCCATAGAATTGGATTGAGACAGATAGCCTGGGTTTATGCCTTTGGTCAAGTTCTACGAGATCAGGACCCTCTGGAGCACATCGAAAAATTCTTAACAAAAGAAGAATATGAACTTCTCAAACCAAAGCATAACGTGCCCAACGCATTGTTGCAAAATCATTCAAAGGACATCAAAAAAGCGCGTGAGGAAGGCTACCTTACAGAGTTTGGGCAGTTAAGGATAGATGAGATTGTAATGCGATTAGTGGATGCAATGGGCGGATGTGAACGCATTAAAGGAACTATTTTTCCAACTCCTTACAACAGGATTGTTCATATAACAATCCACATTTTTGCCATTACCCTTACCTTAGGTATTGTAGATTTTATAGGAGTAAGAGAGGTACTTGTAACTTTTTTACTTACTTCCATTTTTTTAGCTTTAGAAAGAGTTGCACTTATACTGCAAGACCCATGGGAGAACAAACCTAGCGATATTCCCGTAACTTTATTGGCTCAAAAAATTGAAACTGATTTAAAGCAAATGATGGGTGATATAGATTTACCCGCCACTAATAAAACAGAAGGATATTACGTGATGTAATACGTACTTACTAAAATTCAATAAATCACCACGAAATGAAATTAGGAGCATTCTCAATAAGCTTGGCCGTAAAAGATTTGGCCACTTCAAAAGCATTTTACGAAAAGTTAGGCTTTACGGCTTTTGGAGGAAACATGGAACACAACTACCTCATCATGAAAAATGGAAATGCCTTGATAGGTCTGTTTCAAGGGATGTTTGAAAACAATATTCTTACTTTTAATCCGGGCTGGGATGAAAGTGCAAGCCCATTAAAGTCGTATGATGATGTACGTGCAATCCAAAAGAAGCTTAAGGAGGATGGATTAACTTTTGAAACCGAGGCCGATGAAGATACAACGGGCCCTGCCAGCTTTGTAATTACTGATCCTGATGGAAACACAATATTGGTAGACCAGCATTTATAATCCTATATTTTCAAGCTTTCCGGATACTTTCACACCCTTCTTTCAATTAGCTTTGACGCATGATAAAGTTTGTGCATTCTACATGGTGGATGAAGGTGCTTTTGCCAAAAGTAACCTGGACTATTCCCACAAGGGATAAAACCGTGTATCTCACCTTTGACGATGGGCCACATCCGCAAATTACACCATGGGTGATGGACCAACTTGAAATGGCAAACGCTAAAGCCAGCTTTTTTTTAATTGGAGAAAACATAACGAAATACCCCGAAGTTTTTAGCACTTTAAAAAAATCGGATCATAGTATTGGCAACCATACTTACAACCACCTCAATGCTTGGACAACACCCAACAGGACCTACCTGGAAAATGTGGATAAATGTGACCAGCTTCACCCATTCAATCTATTTAGACCGCCTTATGGCAAAATAACTAGAGGACTGCGAGCCGTGATTCAAAAGACTAAAAGAATCATTATGTGGGATATTATCACTTACGACTTTGACGAGGGGTCTACCGCCCAGCAGTGTGTTGAGCGTATAAAAAAACACGTTCGCCCCGGATCTATCATCGTTTTTCACGACAGTGATAGGGCTTGGAAAAGGCTACAGAGGGCATTGCCCGAAACCTTGGAATACTTAAAAAGTGAGGGATATAAAATGGAGGCCATTAAATAAAGGCCTCCATTCTAAGAATTTTACTTTACAGACTTATAGCCCGCTTCAGTCCAGGCAGAAAAACCACCCGCCATATTGTGAACATTGGTGAAGCCAAGTTCCTTCATTTTTTCTACCGCTGTAGCGCTGCGTCCACCGGCATGGCAATACACCACATACTCTTTTGATTTGTCAAGCTTTGCAATGTCAGATTCAAATTCATCGCTGTACAAATTGATATGAATGGCATTCTCGATATGTCCGCCATCCCACTCAGGGCTACTACGCACATCTACCACCAATACCTCTTCGTTT
>JAUICR010000227.1 GCA_030427785.1 Bacteroidia bacterium
GAAGAAAAAATAAGGGAGGGCTCAGATACCTATCGAAGAAAATCGCAGGATGAAAAACTGCTGGCCATGAGCACCTATTCCAAATCGCATGAAATGGAAGCCGACCGTGAAGGCTTTAAGAATTACTATGATAAATCTGGATACAGTCAGATTGCGCCCTACTACTCTATGGATATTATGCAATACTCCTATCTACCTTTTGACGAAGTAGCTTTTGACCCATCTTATCTCGAAATGGAATATTACAGTATACCTGATAGGCTGTTGCTGGATGAAATATCGCCCATCACTGCCGAAGAGGATTTTGATGACTCACGATCAACGCATCCAAACATAAAAAAGCGAAAGGCCGCATTGGTAGACCTATTGGATGAAACCAAAGAAGGGAAAGATTATATTATTTCTGAAGGCGCTTTTAATTATTGCAAAAGACTGGCACGCTACGAAAACAGCCGATTATACCTCAATAGACTGGAATATGGCCAAGCCCTGTACAATACGTACTTACTAGAAAAAACTTATGGGCCAGATCGTTATCAAAAATTGATGAAGGCAAAAACTTTGGCCGCTTTATCTACCTATCGCGAAGAATCAAAAGTTTCGAGTGTGGTGCACAATTACAAAAATGTGGAGGGCGAAAGCCAACAGGTAAACTACATCCTGAAGAAGATAAGTAAGAAAGAAATTGCTACCATGGCGGTGGCTTTCAGCTATGAGCTGGTACGCGAATATCCGGGAGACCAAGTAGCACTGAATATTTTTGAAAACACATTACACGATTTGGTGTACGATACGGGTATGAGACCCAATGACTATAGTCACAAAAATCCAAATGACACCTTAGATGCGAAGGATATAGAATCTTTAATTGACTCTACTTTATCGAGCAGGAGTAGTAAAATCAGAAATATAAAGAAGAAAAAACTCAAAGAAGATATTGATGAAGACAAGGATTTTTACAAAATGGCTTTTGTAGAATTCTGGGAAGATTCACTATTTACAGCAAGTTTTGAAGAATTGGCTGAAGAGGCAGATGATTTTTCTAAAGGCTACAGGTATTCCAGAAGCTACACTTCCAATACCTACTCTAAGTATGATGATAATGTTGATTTGGGTATTGACAGGATTTTGATCCTTACACCAAAATATCTGAAGTTGGATGGCCTAGACTCCGACAACATAAAGTACTTAACTACCGATAAAAGTCTGAAAAACTACAGAAGCGTATTATTAGAAATGGCTGCCAAGCAAAATCTAAGTGCGGAGCTGTTGGATTATAAACTAATAGACGAGCAGGATGTAGATATTTTTAATGACATCTCTATTCTTAAAAACTGGACCGAAGAAAGACTAGAACACGAAAATGTAGGAGCCCAGCTGTGCGACTATGAAAACGTACAATACATAAGAGAAAAATACAAAACCGATTATATTGCATATACCGGGGTGATTACCCTTAGGGTGCCAGAGCCAGCAATAGTATGGAGGATAATAGGCTCGGTAATGTTTCCGCCTATGCTTCCTTTTATGATTGCTGATGTAGTGACACCAGACTTTGACTCCTTCAATTATTTCTTCCTTTTAGATTTAAAAACCGGCAAGGCACTTATGGCCGAGTACAATAGCTACGAGTCAAGCGATAGCCCGGATTACCTGCGAAGCGTAGTGTATAATTATATGCTTCAGATAAAAACCCCTGCAGAATAATGAAAAGAATTTTACTTACGCTTATCGTTGTTTCAAGCCTCAGCTCTGGGCTTTTGGTGGCTCAATCCGTTCCGGGCTACGTAGGAAAAAGGTTTTCTTTAGATTACAATTTGTTCACCTTTTTGTCATTGGCCAATCCTTCTAGCGCAGAAATAAAAGATAAAGAGCAATTAGACCAATATGACGTGACTAGCGGTAGTCTCGGAATAAATATTCAATCGCATATATACGGCCAATGGGTATGGACTAAGCGCAGAAGTATGATAGCATCAGTAGCTTTTACTAAATCTTACTTCAGCCCATCTGGCGCCAGCTATGAAATTACCGCCACCACATTTCCTACCATGAATGCCGTTGCCTTTGACATTGGCATTCGTAATTATCGTCAGCACTTTAGCCCATTAGGTGGTTATTTTGAAATGAGGGTAGGATTTGCCAAAGTAACAGCAGGTGACTTTTCCTACCATTATGTATTAGATGGCCAGCCGGATACCCTTGGGGTTATTTCTGGCTCATCTGGTATTACCCCGCAAGCCTCAGTAGGTTGGGGCGTAAATAGGGTATTGAAGGACCGATTTATTATTAGCTACGGTATAGACTTTACTCTGCCATTAATAGGTATAGCTCATTTACCATTATTTGGTGGCGTATTAGATAATGACTACAACAATCAGTATATCGATTACTACTTTGGCAATACTTCAGATAATCAGAAAGCACTTCGCAGGCAGGCCATGGGCAGATACGCGGCTCAAAGTATGATCAACTTTAAAGTTGGAATAGGAATTCTACTTTAAGACAAGAAAATAAGACACAAAAAAAACCTGGATAAACATTGCGTCTATCCAGGTTTTTAAATTTATATCAGGAATTTTACTTTCCTGTTTCAGCAATTACTTCAAAATCGAAGCTAACTACCACCTCGCGGTGTAGGCGAATTTGCGCACTGTAAGGTCCAGTAGCTTTTACGGTACCTCCTTGAATTTGGATGTACTTTCTGTCTACATGATGACCAAGTTTTGCCAACTCTTCTGAAATGTTTGCATTATTGATAGATCCGAAAAGCTTGTTGCCTTTTCCAACTTTGGTAAAAATCTTCATTTCTACTTTAGCTAGATCTGCAGCAGTTTTGTTAGCGTTTTCTATTTCTTTCGCCTCCTTATGCTTGCGTTGTTTAAGATTTTCTGCAAGTACTTTTTTAGCACTCTCAGTCGCCATTACAGCCATCTTAGCAGGAATAAGGAAGTTGCGGCCATAACCTGGTTTTACTTCAACTAAATCGTCTTTGTAACCCAAGTTTTCTACATCTTGTTTTAATATCAATTCCATAGCTATCGACTTATTTAAGGTTATCAGCTACATATGGCATCAAAGCAAGGTGACGAGCACGCTTAATAGCTTTAGATACTTTACGCTGGTATTTCAATGAAGTTCCAGTAATTCTACGAGGAAGGATTTTTCCTTGCTCATTTACAAACTGTAATAAAAACTTAGTGTCTTTATAATCCACATATTTAAGTCCGTAACGCAAAAAGCGATCGTACTTAACACGTGTGCCAGTGTCAATTTTTAGTGGTTGAAGATATCTAATCTCCGACTGATTCGATCCTGTTTCTAAATCACTCATGATAAATAATTTTAGGCGTTAGACATTTTTTTTCTTCTCTCTATGGCAAATGCTGCATGGTGCTTATCCATTTTCATGGTTAAGAAACGCATGATGCGCTCATCGCGCTTCATTTCCACTTCCAATCCCTGGATCATTTCTCCAGGAGCCTGAAATTCCATCAAGTGATAAAAACCACTTCTTTTGTGCTGAATTGGATAGGCCATTTTTTTAAGACCCCAATCCTCTTCATTAAGAACCTTACCGTCTTTTGCTTCGATAAGACCTTTGAACTTTTGTACCGTTTCCGCTACCTGCTCAGCAGATAGTACGGGATTCATGATGAAAACGGCTTCGTACTGATTCATCTGTTAAAGATTTAATTAGTAATTAATTACGATTCCTTATTAAAAAAGGACGGCAAAAGTAGTGTTTTTACATTTTAAAGCACACTCTCATAGCACTTTATTGCAATAAAAGTTTTGCCCTATGGCTTTGGCCTTCCTAATGTATCGCATCATCAGATGACCACTAACAGGAATAGCCAAAAAATGATCCATTAAATTTATCAACAAAGGGCGCTACTCTCATCCACCCCTTTATATTTGCATTGATGGAAAATTTCATCGTCTCAGCACGGAAATATCGCCCCAAAGCCTTTGATGAAGTAGTAGGCCAAAAGCACGTAACCAATACGTTACTCAATGCTATTAACCAAAATCATTTGGCACAAGCCCTACTCTTTACCGGACCACGCGGAGTAGGAAAAACTACCTGTGCTCGTATTTTGGCAAAAATGGTGAATCTTGACGATGCCACTACCGAAGATGCTGATTTTAGTTTCAACGTATTTGAACTTGATGCTGCCAGCAACAACTCTGTAGATGATATCCGAAACCTGATAGATCAAGTACGGTTTGCTCCACAGGTAGGGCAATATAAAGTGTACCTGATTGATGAAGTACACATGCTATCTCCACAGGCTTTTAATGCTTTTCTCAAAACCTTAGAAGAGCCGCCTAAGCATGCCATCTTTATTTTGGCTACTACCGAAAAGCATAAAATCATCCCAACAATTCTCAGTCGTTGCCAGATTTATGATTTTAAAAGAATAACAGTAGAGGATACAGCCCAGCACTTAAAAGAAGTTGCCGAAAAAGAAAATATCAAAGCCGAAGCAGAAGCTGCGGCCGCTTTAGCGATTGCGCTTCTCAACGGTGAAGATACCTCTGACCTAGTAACTGGTGCAGTTAACAACGGCACCAACGATATCCCCTCTGTCTTGCTCGTGCCTGTGAGCGTTACCGCTGACAACATCGCTGAAACGGTCATCGCTGATGGCTTCCGTACCTGGGATGAAATCTGTGTGGGCGATTACGCTCAATACTGCCCAGATGCTGAAGGCGAGATGGAAGAAGAAATGGCCGAAGAGGAAATGGTCAATGACCTTGGCGGCGAAGAGCTACGCATCGCCATTGAAAACGCCTACCCACCCTTTAGCTATATCGACGAAAACAGCGAAGCTGTTGGTTACGACTACGATATCTTTTATGAGATTTGTGAGCGCGCCAACTGCGAACCCGTCTTTATCGAAACCGCTTGGGACGCGATCGTGGCCGTTATGGGCGGCACCGGCGACTTCGATACCTTTGATATCGCGGCCGATGGCATCACCATCACCCCTGAACGCGCTGAAAACGTCGACTTCACTACCCCCTACATTCAGCTTTCACAGGTGATGTTGGTGCGCGCCGATGAAGA
>JAUICR010000228.1 GCA_030427785.1 Bacteroidia bacterium
GCACCGAGGAGTATGCCAGCCGAGTGGGGTGGGGCCATAGCTCTATAGGCGATGCAGTAAAATTTGCTACCATGTGTCGTGTAAAAAGGTTGGAGCTCTTTCATCATGACCCTATGCATACAGATACGCAACTCGAAAAACTCATTGAAGATTACAGGAAGAATCACAAAACTGATTTTCCTGTAGACATGTGTGCAGAGGGCAATGTTTTTTATTTGTAAAATGGAAATCCTTGGTGTTTTAGTCTTTTTATAGTAACTCACTATCGGGTAGAGTGCTGTGATCGAAACATTAGTCCAAATCATGTGTAGTATTGAGGCGAAGAGTAGCTGAGACGTATCTTTTCGTTACATCGGGTTTACGCATCGGAACAAAGTTTCAAATTAATTTTTCGCCTATGATACCTACTAAAAAGCCAAGTGTGGCCCCTAATGGAGTTAAATAATTTTTAGCCAGCTTACTTGCTGGAATAATATCTTGCACGAGCAGATATAAAATTCCGCCACTTGCAAAGGTCATTAAGTGGGCTGTTAATTCGGGAGAATGGGCTAAAAGAAAATGCCCTACCAATGCGGCTGCTATTCCGAAAAAGCTTAAACCAAAAAATATAAAGAGTGTTTTGCGCGGTGTGAACCCACTTTGCACTAAATCGCGGTAAGAATTAAATGCCTCGGGTAGATTTTGTAGACCTATAAAAATGGCTAATAGGGTAGACATGCTAGGGTCGATGGCAAATACAGCACCCAGTGCAATAGACTCCGGAATAAAATCCATCATCATGGCCAATAAGGTGGCAGTTTGCCCCCCCTTTTTTGCTAAATATTCATCTAAGAACATAAAAACTACGGCTCCCAATAAAAAAGATAGAGCCATTGGAATTAAGCTCAGTTCTTCCATGCCTTTAGGAATTAATACTAAAGCTAAAGCCGATAATATGATGCCTGCACCGAATGACATAAGCGTATGAATGATTTCATATTTTACGGGTGTTTCTTTTACATGATGATTAAAAAAATTGGCCAATAAACCACCTATAAAAACGGTAATTCCCGCAAAGCCAGAAAAGAGTATGATTTTAGTTAACATAGTTTAAAATGTATTTGCCAGATATGTAGGTTCTGCTTACTCATTTATTTTATTCTTGAATAGCCAGGATAGGGACTGCACCACTCACTCTCATTATTTTAATTCTTCGGTTTGCCCATTATCAAGTACACGGTAATACTTAGTGCCGTCAATAAGGAGCCCTTGCGACTTTCTTTTTGGAAAATACTGATAGGCATCTTGCGGATGCTTCACGTCTATGCCTATTACTTTTCCATCGTATTGCCTATTTACCTCAGGCTGTATTGTATGGCCTACAATAACCGCTTTCGCGTTAAATTTTTCAAGGCCTTTATTTATTTCTTGCTGTGTTAAGCCCCCTTTAAAATAGCCTCGGTACCAATAGGGGGAAGTTTTAGATGAAGTAAGCAATTCTATTTCTTTATTGCCGTCTTTCTTTGGGTAGTATGATTTGTAATAATGCACTCTAATTGTTTGATTCAATTGCTCAATGCTCAAGTTTACATTAGCTATATCGGGATGTATGCCACCGTGTACAAATAGGTTTCCGTTTAGTATTTCAAGGGTGTTTTTGCTGTTTAGCCACCGGCCTATAAATGACTCTTTGCTGTACAATTCAAACTGCTGCTTGCCAAGAATAGCGGCCACTTTGCGGTACTTTGATTTGGCATATTTATGGTTTCCTTGCATATTCATAAGCTCGTGATTGCCTAGAATGAAATGCACATTGCCACCATGATTTTTAGCTTCTTGCTCTAGCTTGTAAATAAACCACAATACCTGGGTGGAGAAATAACTTCTATCAATAAAATCGCCAACGAGTACCAGATGATTTTCACCAAAAGTCCAATTCAGGTCTTTGTCTATTACGCGGCTGTTAATCAAAAAATCTCTAAAGGTTTTGTAATTACTTTCAATGTCAGAGATGGCCAATATCTTCTTGTCATCCTTATAGGTGCTTTTAGGGTTTTCAAAAGTGGAATTGAGGCTAAATTCGAAACTAGAAGAGTCGAGAGGGTAGTAGGACTGTAGAGTAATAGGAGCGTCAATAGGTAAGTGCGCAGATTGCACATAAAAGCCATCCTTCCTATTACCTTTTATATAATGAATACTTAGTAGGCTATCATTTTCAAAAAACACATAAGGCCCTTCGTTTTCCCAATCATCCACCAAATCATTTCGGCCATATTCTAGGGCGTTTCCGGTAAGTAAACTGATGGTAATAGCAGTAGGCACCACCACTAGAATAGTTACTAAAATATGTTTGAGATATCTAAGGATTCTTTTTTTCAAAGTGCTGCGTTTTATTTTATGGTAAGGCTTAATCGGGTTTCTAGTTCAAGTGAGGTTTTGTAGTAGCTGGTGTTACTTTTTTTCTTCTCGCATAATTTTCTCCATTTTTCGCCCTCTTGCCAATTCATCAATCAGCTTTTCCATACGTCTACATTGCTTGTACACCTCAAACTCATCTTCTATTTCTTCAATTCGATAACCACAAACTACTCCTTTTATCAAGTGCGCATTGGGGTTTATTTTGGCCTTTTGAAAAAATGTGCCAAAGGTTGCTTTTTCATCAATAAGTGCTTGCAGAGCACCCTGATCAAAGCCAGTGAACCAATTAATTACCTGATCGAGTTCTTCTTTCGTTCTTCCATTTTTCTTCAATCTATCCAGGTAAAGAGGATAAATGGAAGCAAATATCATTTTAGCAACGTTTTCATTTTTTTCGGGAGTAACTTTCATATGGATTGTTTTAAAAGGCTAGCGATGTGTAGGGCAAGTGCCCGCAGGGTATGGCTATGTAGGTTGTTGTCTGCTGGCTGTTTATTCATTTAGCAAGGTAAATTTTGTCTTTTTATTAGTAGTCATAACTCCACTGGCTTCCAGGCTCATTATTCCATCATAAGTAACCCAACGACCGTTGTCAATTGAAAACTCGGCAATTCCTTGGTGTGAAAACTTCATCATGGTTTCTTTTTGGGCGCCTTCGTTTCCAAAAAATGAAGGCGAATAAAAGTCACCGCTTACAAACTCAACTATATTGTATTTTAAAACTGCAATTGTTTCTCCATCCACTTCTTTAATATCAGTAAGTGTAACTTCATTGATTTTGTATGCACTATCACATTTAAAATTTTGGTCATTTGCAATAAGGTTAAGGTCAAGAGACCACATGTCTCCAACTTTAACAGGATTTGTTGGGAGTTGAAAGAAAATTGCAATGAGATTTTTTTGATTACTCTTAACCCAAAAGCTATGGATATCGCCTGTTTCATATACTGAGCCCCTAAGCATTACGCCTTGATTCATTGATTGCATCATTTTTAACATGGTTGCTTCATGACTATCGGTAGAGTCCATTTCCGTTTCAGTCGTATTTTCTTTTGGTCGGGTACTCATTACAATGTCTATAACACCATCTTGTTGACTCGAAAGAGTGGTTACATAGTCCATGTTTTTAAAAGCATCATTAAATTTTTTAAAGAAGTCTTTACTTTCCTTTAACCCGCTTGCAGTGCTGTCGGATAGAGACTTAAATAGTCCTCCAAAATCCATTTCTATAGTAGAAGTGTCGATAACACTCATCACAGTTGAGTAATTGAGCTTTTCGTTTTCACCAATTTTCCATTTCAAATCAACGGTCTGTTTTCTCTGCCCAAATACAATTGTTGCACAAGCTGCTACTAAAATTGTTATTCTAAGTTTCATTTCTTCCTGTTCGTTTGGGTTTTTTGCCAACGCCTTTCTATGTTTTGTAGGGCGTTTTAATGCCAGTTTTATTTTGTGTGTGCCCCGCATGGGCAGAAGAGGTGCTACAAAGTACGGAAGTTCTTAAATTATCAAGAGGGTGACCTGCCCGAATGAATTCTTTCGGGCTAGAAGTCTCAGGCGCACTCCGTTCCTATTTAGGGGCGGAGCGGTCTACTTGATTGGCACTAGTTTTTTAAGCTGTTTTTGGTCTCAATGTGTTTGGTCCCCTCAAAGAAGAATAAATTCCCATTGTATTCTTTTTCTTTAAAATCAAGGTCCCTACCTAATAATTCATTTTCAAACCTTCGATTGTATTTTGAACGGTACTTTGAGTTGTAAAATGCTTGGTCAATCGCAAAATATGGGGTGTTTGATGATTGGTCAAGAGTAGAGGATATGTTTCCAAAACCGTTCATTACAAGGAAAAGTTTAAAACCATTTTCTTTAGAGTATTCTATGTAGTTGTTTATTGGTTCACAGTTTTCACTTGAACATCCATTCGTAAAACAATAGACAATTGATTTTTCATAATTCTCAAGTTCCTTTTTTAATTGTTGGGCATTGATTAGATAAATATTCCCTCTAATTAATTTGTCTGATGAAGAGAAAGGATGAATTAATGATTTCTCTTTGTCGCTGAGTTTATCAAAGTCATTTGTAATTCCAATGATTGTAATACATGAAGTGATGCTTATTGTTAAAAGTAAATAGGATAGAATCCTATTCGAAAGTTTTCGGTTTATTTTTTTCATCTAATTAGTGCCAACCTTGTTTATATCCGCAATATAGTCGAAAACCGATTTTAAAAGCTAAGGGATTTGTTTGTAGTGTTTTAACAGGGGTGTCGTGTACAAGCATTTCATCGGTAATAATAAGCGTTTCGTGTTTCGTTAAATGCTTGTAAGCCTTTAGGACTAAACCACTACCTTATTTGGCTCTAAGTAGCTAAATTATCTTTCTATGAAATTTCTATTTGTTTTTCAATCCACCCTTGTAGGTTTCTTTTTAGGAATGCTTTATGGCGGCATTACATTAGAGAAAGGAGCTGGCTTGGCTGGTGGCGCTATTGTGTTTTTTGATGGATTGGTAGGAGCATTTTTAGCGCTGGCACTTTCGTGGTGGATGTGCTATCGTATTGCGTTGCTACACATTAAGAGGCTTAATCTTTTCTTGTTTTTGGCATTGCTTATTCCTGCAGGTTGGATAAGCTATAAGCTAATAAACAAGCAAGCACATGAACCTA
>JAUICR010000229.1 GCA_030427785.1 Bacteroidia bacterium
CCCTCCTTGCCGTTGGCAGCGTTCGCTTTCAGCATCTCCTTCAGGAGATCGGATCGTTCGCTTTGGTTCCAAGTGCGGAGCTCAGTTTATGACTTTTGATCGTTGTAGCGGCCTATTGGAAGATGTCGGGTTTTCCAATTTAGAGAATGGGATATTTGGAGGAGGAGGTAGTACATTCTCTGTAGATTCTGATTTCGTATATTTTTCGCGTTGGTACCGCGTTATAAAAGTTCCTTTTAGTACTCCTCCTGATACTTTAAGGACCTCTTTTCAGCCAGATCCAGGTTTTGGAGGGAGTTTTGTACATATGCATCGTGATATGTACGGTAGAATTTATATTGCCCCACAAGCTTCAGAATCTTATTTACACATCATTGAACCAGGAGACACTGGACCTGATACTGCTCTTGTAGCGTTTGAAGGGTTAAAACTACCGTATCGTATACAACGGACAATTCCACACTACCCCAATTATGCCTTAGGTCCTGTTTATGGGTCAGTTTGTGACTCAATCCCAACTTCATTTGAAGAAATGGCCACTTTTGAAAGCACAACAGTAATCAACGCCTTTCCTAATCCTGCTAGTGATAGAATAACGGTTGAAACGAGCGTACATGGTTCTAAAACCTTTATACTATATGATGCACGAGGTCAATTATTAAAGACCATTGAAACTTTGGATCAGGAAACTAATTTCAATATTTCTGCATATCAGCCAGGCCTTTACATGATAGGAGTTCGGCAACATGGTAAGCTTAAGGGTGCAGTTAAAGTTGTTTTAATGGACTAATGAGCTGAGCCGCAAACTCTTTGCGAATTAAGGATTAGGTGCCTCTTCTTTTTGTTGAACCCGGGATGATACCGATAGTTTGGTTTGGTGGTGAATTCGTCTTTTCAGGTACTAAATTTGATTCTAAGGCTTAGCAAGTGCATACTGCGCCCCCAAATTAAGCCCTGCTTTCAGCCACCTTTTTTCCAATGTTCCAGACCGCACCTCATTGTCCCCAAAGATTTGAAAGGTGCCCTGTGCGGATTCAAATCTGGAAACAACAACATTTTGTCCCATAAGGTCAAATTGAAGATTGAGCGTAAGCGTCCGAGCAACTACAGGTCTGCCGCGTTAGCGGTATAGCCGGGGAGCAAGGTATGGAGCTCGGAGAGCTTAGTGTCTGCAATGTGCTGGAGTGTGTGGTGGAGCCACTCGTAGGGGTTGACTTCCTTTACCGCGCAGGTAGCGAAGAAGGAGTACATCATGGCAGCACGCTGAGCGCCCTGCTCAGAGCCAGCAAACAGATAGTTTTTGCGGCCAAGCGCCAGCGGGCGGATTTTGTTCTCGATGAGGTTGTTGTCGATGAGCAAGCGCCCGTCTTTGAATAGGGCCATGAGATTGTGCCACTGGTTCTGGGCGTAGGTAAATGCTTTGCCTATCGGGCTTTTAGGCGTTACCATGCACGCTTGAGCGTCGAGCCATTCTTTGAAGCCTTTATAGATGGGCAGCGTATGCTCCAAGCGGTAGCTATGGCGCTCTTGTGGGCTCATGCCTTTGGCTTTGCGCTCATGCGCATAGATATGCTGGATAGCCTTCAGGGCGTACTCCGCCCTTTTTGGGTCATTCTTGCGCGCCTCAAAGAAGTAGCGGCGGGCGTGCGCCATGCAGCCTACCCGGCACACGCCTTCGCGTGCAGCAATATCATTATAGCTGGCATAACCATCTGTTTGCAGGTAGCCTTTGTTAAAATCAGGCAAGGTGGCCATAGCGCCTGCCTTGCTGCGGTTGTCCTCATAATTGAACAGCACGTAGCCGCCTATGGGGTTGTGCACGGCCCACATCCAGCCGAGCATCTGCTTGCTGCCTTTTTCCTTGCTGGGCTTTTTAGGCTTGCCTTCTTTGTCTTTGGGGATGTTCGTCAATACTTTGATCCTGGACTCGTCGGCTTGCAGGTAATCCGTTTGCAGCGCCCTGCGTGCCAGCTCTTGGTACAACGGCTCAAGCAGCGAACAAACGGCAGCGAACCAGCTGTTGAAGGTCGATTTGTGCACCGCCCAGCCATAGTCCCGCTCAAAGCGCTTGGACTGACGGTAGAACGGCAGGTGGTCCACATATTTGGCGACCGGGATATGCGCCAGGAGGCTTGCCCCGGCAATGCTCTTTGGGATGGGCCGTGCTGGCAGGGGGCGGATGAGCACCTGGGTGCTTTGATCAGCCTGCGGCTTGGCATACTTGGGCCGGATAATCACTTTCCTGACCAGGCTTGCGGGGGTATACTCTACCCATTCGGTACGCTCTTCGCCGATCTTGGCCAGGCCTTCGGTGCTCTCTTCCGGCTCCAGTATCACTTCATCTACCGGGAAGTGCTCAGGGATGGGCGTACGGCCCGGGTGGGGCTTTGCTGTAGGCTTGTTGCGCTCGTAGACAATCGTCTCTTTGATGTCCTGCGGCTCTTCTTTAACTTGCTCAGCCTGCTGCCCGGCAGCAAACATGTTAAGCTGCTCCAACGGCGCCTGAGCGGGCACGAAACGCTCACTGGCACGGCCAAAAATGAGCCGCTCCAGCTGCTCCAAACGGAACTTCAGCTGTGCGTTCTCGGCCTTTAGCGCCTTGTTCTCGGCTTGTAGTGATTTGATGCCCATGCCACAAAAATACAGTATGCCCATGCTTTTCATGCCCGCCGGCGGTAACGTTTTCGTCGTACGGCCGACTCAAGCTCAATACCCTGCAGCAGCATTGCCAGGTCGTGCCACTCCAGCTCCATGCCCCCGCCCTGTGTTGCCGCCACAGGCACCTCAAACGTGCCCCGCTCCAGCTGCTTGTAGTAAAGCGCAAACCCTGTGGCATCCCACATGAGCAGCTTTATACGGTCACGCCGCCGGTTGATGAAAATGAACACATCGCCGCTCATCAGCTCATGGCTGATGTGCTCGCGCACCAGGCCGCTCAGGCCCGCAAAGCCCTTGCGCATGTCCGTGGGCGGGCCGTAGAGGAAATACCGCTGCTTGCTCGAAAAACTAAGCATGCCTTTGGCTGATTGCCTCCAGCAATAACCCCAGCGCGCTCGCAGAACTGGCCCGCACTCCCAGCCACTGCCCACCAGGCAGGCGGACTTCCAGCTCTGCCCCAGGCTGTACTTCAAGCTGGGTGAAGCCGGGCTCCTGTCCGCCCATGGCCGGCTCTTCGCTCAAACGCCTTTGCCAATAGTAAAACATCGATGGGGCTAGCCCCCGGGCTTCACAGAATGCTTTCTTGCTCATGCCTGAAGAAGCTTGCTCTTCTAAAAGTTGCGCCATCTCTTCGGCGCGGCCATTGTTTTTCATCTCTTGCCTTTTTCGACAAAGGTCGCGCTTGCCGCAAGCGTAGGCAATACGGGGTTGCTCGGACGTTTACCGCAAACATGGGTATAGCAAGCGGCGTACCTGGCGGAAGTTACACCTGGGTTGTGACCCCAAGACGGGCTTTATCCACTGTTCCACTTTGACAGACAATGCCACTGATGACGGTTCTCAACTGGAGCTTTTACTGGAGCAAGTAGAGCATGAGGTTGATGATGCTTGCCTGGATGGCGCCTATGACACTGAAGATTGCTGGGATGAATTAATCGGCCGAACCATAAACCCCATCATTCCCCCGAGAAAGAATGGCGTGGAATGGTACGAGCAGGAAGAAGGAGACTTGCCTGATTATCAAAGAAACGTTGCTCTATCGCAGATAGAAGAAATCGGGCGCAAAAAATGGAAAGAGCAAAGTGGCTACCACCGGCGAAGTTTATCAGAGACGGCCATGTATCGTTTCAAAACCATCCACGGACGAAAACTTTATTCAAGAAAAATGGGAACCCAGCAAACCGAAACAAAAATTAAAATCAAAACGCTCAATATAATGACAGCCCAAGGTATGCCCGTTTCAAAACCTCGAAAAACTGCTTAAATTACTTCAAAACATAGCGGTAGCTTTATCAAATTGATTCATGCAACAAAGCCGTTGTACCAGGAACTTTATCAGCGCTTTCCCAAGCATGTGTTATATTCTCCATAGTCTTTATTTGATCCCAGTCGTCTGGAAAAAATGTTGAAGCCTTTATTTTAGGTTGAAATACCCCACCTGAATCTTTCACATCTACGAATGCTTCATAAACTCCATGTTGATTTGGAGGAGTTGTCGCACTACCAGGTCTTATTCTTGCTGTCCCCATATCAAATGCGCTTTTATGATGGCAACCCGTACCCAAACCTGCACTATTAACTTTGCCTCTTAGAATATGAGCAACATCATCTGGATTTCTAAACATGAATTTGTAAAAATCGAAAAGGGCGTCTATACAACTATTATGCACCACAACCCCCACCTCAGCAACCAAAAAGTTATGCACCTCCTGCACCTCCAGGTTATACACCGTCTGCGCCGGGGCAGGCCGCTTGCCCGTAAGCGTAGCGCTGCCCGCGTAGGTCAGGACTTGCTCGCCTATGGCCAGCTCGCTGGTCAGGCGCCAGTCTTGGGCGGTGGTGGAGTAGATAGGGTGATTGGCGGTGACGCCCAAGGTGTCGCCACTGTCAAATTCCAGGGTCCAAACGTCATTGGACTGGTGTATCGGCTCGGAAAGGGAGCGTTTTGTGCGGAGGCGCAAAACCGACGCACGAGTCGATGCCGACACGAAGTAAGTTTGGGGCACAAAAGTACTTCGTCGTCGGTATAAAGATACCGGTTACCGGGCGGAAAACAAAGCCCTGACCGGCATCTTCGTCTTCTGGCCGCTTTTGGGGCAGGATGTGCCTGATGGAGGTGATGCGGAAGGGGCCGGAGATGCCATGATTCGGGATAATAAAACTCAGAAGGCTTACGCTTCATAATCCCTAAATAAGGTGATACTTTAAAAAATCAAAAAGCGAATCACAAATTCTTACAACCCGATCGTTATCGTAATCAAATAAGAAAATTTGATTCAAATTCTCAGCTGTATTTCCTATTAGAACTCGGTCCTGGCTATAGGTTGATGCTATCTTGAGATGAGTACTTCTGTAAGGTGCATCCAACTCCGATTCTCGATCGTAG
>JAUICR010000007.1 GCA_030427785.1 Bacteroidia bacterium
GATTAACAGTCAGATGCTCTAACCAACTGAGCTAAGGAGGAATATGTTTTCCGTTAAATTTCGGGCTGCAATATTAGAACCTTTCAACTAATTACACAATATTTGCGGCCACATTTTCAATTAAAAAAATATGAGCCTAGTAATAGTTGGTACAGTTGCCTTTGATGAATTAATAACACCCTTTGGAAAATCGGGAAAAATAGTCGGTGGGTCAGGTACTTACGCGGCACTTTCGGCTTCCAACTTTATAGATGATTGTAAAATCGTCTCTATTATTGGTGAGGATTTTCCAGAAAGCCAACTAAAAGAATTTCAGGCAAAGGGAATTTCTACAGAGGGAATAGAGGTGGTAAAAGGCGGAAAAACTTTCTTTTGGAAAGGAGAGTATCATAATGATATGAATACCAGAGACACCTTAGATACTCAGCTGAATGTACTTGCTGATTTCAATCCGAGTCTTCCAGAAAATTGTAAAAACGCAGAGTTTTTGATGCTAGGCAATCTTACACCTCAAGTGCAGTTAAGCGTACTTAATCAAATGACAAAACGCCCAAAACTGGTTATTCTTGATACCATGAACTTTTGGATGGACATTGCCTTGGATGAGTTGAAAGAAGTGTTGAAGAAGATTGATGTTTTAACTATTAATGATGAAGAGGCCCGTCAGTTGAGTGGTGAGTACTCCTTAGTAAAGGCTGCCAAGAAAATATTTGAAATGGGCCCTAAGTATCTTATTATCAAGAAAGGCGAACATGGCGCATTGTTGTTTGATAAGGATGAAGTGTTTTTTGCACCGGCATTACCTCTAGAGGAGGTTTTTGACCCTACCGGAGCTGGAGATACTTTTGCTGGTGGCTTTATTGGTTATTTGGCAAGATCAAGAGATATCTCGTTTGACAGCATGAAGAGAGCGGTTATTTATGGTTCTGCATTGGCTTCTTTTTGTGTTGAGAAATTTGGAACGGAAAGAATAGCAGAAATTACTAAAGCTGAAATGCATCAACGGGTAAGGCAATTTAGAGAATTAACACAATTTGAAATAGAATTGTAATTGAGCTCGTATCGATAAATAATTGAAACGTACCGTTTAAAAAATCCCGACCTAGTCGGGATTTTTTGTTTTATACCCAACCAATAGTGCTTTACCAGCGTTAAAGGTATAACGAGTGGGGATTTAACACTCAAAAAATATTTTTTACGACTTCTTTTGGTGAATTGTTCGGTTGTACCGGGTAAGCTGGTTTTCAGTAAATTGGCTTTCCCGGTTTTTCTTCTAAAAATGAACCTAGATAAGAATCTTATACCAGCATGCATTAAAGAGGATCGTAAGGCTCAGTTTGAGCTTTATCGAGTGTGCTACTCTGTGCTTATGTCAGTATGCTTGCGATACGAAAGGAATAAGGAGGACGCAGAATTTGTGTTAAATAATGTTTTTTTCAAGATCTTGAAGAATCTGAAAAACTATGATCCTAATATTCCTTTTGAAGCGTGGATACGAAGAATAGCTATTAACACTCAGATTGATGAGTTTAGGAAAAAAAGTAGGAGCCAGATTGAATACCATGAGGCGCCAATGCAGCTTGCTAACCTAACCATGATGGATTATAACGAAGCGGATAAAATGTTTGATGCTGAAGAATTGGAAATAATGATTCGGACATTACCGCCTACCAGTCAGAAGGTATTTAACCTTTATGTAATTGACGGTTATAATCATAAGGAAATTGGGGAGCAGCTGAATATAAGTGAAGGAACAAGCAAGTGGCACCTGAGTAGTGCCCGAGCTAAGTTGAAAGAGCTGATGCGGAAAATTTTGAACAATGTGGCAGCGGTGTAATGACGGAGAGAGAACTAGAAAAATTATTTAGATCAAAACTCAACAATAGAGAGTTTCCTGTGAATGAGGAAAACTGGGCTAGAATGGAGAGTATTCTTGACGCCAATCAGGTAAAGGCAGGTGCCTACTATTGGCGTTCGGTTGCTGCTATTTTAATGTTCGCTTTTTCGATTGTAGGGCTTCAGTTGTATAATGCTAAAGTTGCCTCACATAAAGAAAACCTAATTGTGGCCCCTAGTTCGCAAGAAATAGGAATAATGCCTATGGAAAGTCAAACGGAAACCTCCGAGCCTAGAGATGCGCAGGATAACGTAACAAACACATCCGTAGCCAGCTCTAGCGCAGCAGAGCCCAAACCTACTGCCGTTCAAGCAGAAAAAGCAAATAAAACCCTTGCCACGAATATTGTAACCAGCGAGCTATTGAGCGAAGAAGTGTATGCAGAAAGTTCAGAGGTAGCAAGCCAAGGGCGTTTCGAAAGCCAAGAGGGAATAAGTTTAATTGGTAAAAGTAAGCTGCCTGGTTTGAAGGTTTCGTTTGCTGGATTGACAGGTTTAAAGACAGTTTCCTCTTTGGAGGCTAATACATCACCAATTTCTAAAACGGATTATAAAGGAAATTTGTTCATAGTAGCAGGCCCGGTGTTTAGTGGATCTTTTAATGATAATACTCTCGGAACCGGGTTTCAGGCTGGCTTGGCATATCAATATAAGTTTGCTAATAAGCTAAATATGGAACTGGGGGTAAATTATGTTCGCTTAAACAATGTAGGCCTCACTAGCCAATCAGATAGCACCTTTTTCCACTTTGGCATGGAGCGGGTAGAAACAGAGTCCTTATGCGACCAGTTAGATTATGTAGAAATACCGCTTAGCGTTTCTTATCAGGTATTACCTAAGCACGAAATTGGTTTTAGAGGATATGCATCACTTTTGGTAAACGCCAGCCAAGAAACCACAAAAACTACCTATGCCTCAAAATCTGGAGTGCGTGTAGAGAATACATCGTCCAAAGGATATAATGAGGGTTTTAATCGTTATGATTTTGGAATTGGAGCATTTTATAGATATACGTTTAATCAAAGCTTTAGTATGGGTATACAAGTTAATAGAGGCTTGGTAGACGTATCTACTATGGATGATGATTTGACGGACAACAGTAATCATGTAAATCTCAATACTAGGATAGAGTTGAGGTACAATATTTTTTGATAAATGAAGCGAATACTTGTACATATTAGTCTTTTGTGTGTGATACTAGCAGCCTGTTCAAAAGAGGCAGGGCACACAGATCAGTATGTTGATAATCACCGGTTTTTCCTAAAGGGAGAAGTAAATGGAGAACCCTTTGATATAAAAGCCGGAGAAGACGACTATTTTCTGGAGACTAGTTACAGTAGAGATAATGGTATAGTTATTATGGAGGGCACTTTAGCAAGGACGACCGAGCCAAATCGCAATGCCTTCAGTATTAAAATAAGAGGCGCTGAGGTTTCATCATCTCAAACTCAGTTTTTGGTAGACGAAAACATAGTTGAAAAAAACTATGCTTTTAGAGACAAAAGTGGTTTTAATTCACAACCTGAGAAGTATGAGATTTCTTTTTTTGGTGATACTACTTTGGCCAATTTAGAATATACCTGGACGTTTCCTGATGGAAGTTACTCTAACGACCAAAGTCCTACCCGAACCGTAGATATAAATAGCTATGTAGATTTTCCGGTAAGTATGCAAACCAGCCAAAATGGTGGTTGCCAAAGTTTGGTAACGCATTACGTAAACTTAGCAGATGATTGCGATGGTACATTCCGTATGGAAATTCCAAGTACGGGTAGTATGTACAAAACAGAGGTGAAAACCTGGGCGGGTGATATAGACAGGGCCGAGTGGTTTTTAGATGGCAATCAAGTGTATCCAAACTTTTTCAACGAAATAGATATAAATCAAGTGCCGGGGGCAAGCGTACTAAGCTGTGATATCTTATTTAAGGACGGTTGTACAAAGAGAATAGAGAGAGACCTGAGCGTAACAAACTATAACCCCTGCGTTACTGATATGTGGTACAGCAAAAACAAACCTGTAATCTTTAATCCAAATCAGTATTCAACCATAGAGATTGAGTACTATGACAGTGCGGGTGAGCTTTATAGCTCTTATTACTCTAATGTAGAAGGTGAGTTTAAAATTGTTTCTACTTCTCCATTTCAGCAAAATGAAAACGGGCAAAGCACTATACGCTTCTTTATGGAGCTAGACGTGATGCTCAAAAACGATCAAGGCGAAACTCTTTCTCTAAAAAATGTATTTGGAACTTTGGCGGTAGCGCACCCTTAGGCTTCAAAAGCTAAAAGCACTTCGTTTTTTTCTACTGCTTTTCCAATCTCGGCATGCACAGATTTTACAATAGCATCACTTTCAGCTTTCAGCATATTTTCCATTTTCATAGCCTCTAATACAACTAGTGGCTGCCCTTTGCTTACACTCTCGCCCTCTTTTACAAGCACCTTTAGTACTAAGCCAGGCATTGGGGCTTTAAGGTCGTTTACCTTACTGCCCACAAGGTTATCCATACCCAACTCTGCCAGCAATATTTCAAATTGATCTTTGGCTTCAAGCGTATACTCAGTATTATTTACCCTTAGCGTAAAAGTATGAGTCTCGTAATCGGCATGCACCAGCGATACGTTGTAGCTTTTTAGGTCATGAAGAATATTTAATTCCGTAGATGTACCGGCTATATCAAGTGAATAATCTACACTATCAATTTTTCCAGAATTCGGATTATCCTTGTTAGGCTCTAGTTTATACGTTTTTTCTCCAATGCTAATCTGATACATATTCTTCAGCTTTAAATAATGCCAGTATTTTTGACGAAATTTTTGACGCGAGCATGCAAAGATGGCTAATTTTTATTTTCTGTTTACCGCTTATCAGCTGGGGGCAAAATGCCAATGTTGAAGTCATCAGCACGGAGCTGTCTTATTGGCTAGCGGGTTCGCAAATGAATGCGGATACATCAATAATAAATGGTAAAGCGAACATTGAGTTTCGCAGCCTACAGTCTTCTCAAAGCTTAAACCTAGAAGTTGGAGCATTGCAAGTAAAATCTATTTCGTTAAAGGAAGGAAGAATAAAACGTGCACTGCCGTTTGAACACAAGAATGGTATTTGTAAAGTACCGTTTGAAACAGAGATTTATCAACATATCGAATGGCAGATAGACTTTGAGCTCCCTTATAGGAACGACAGCTATTCTGCAGACGTTTTTCTAAAAAAGAACTTGATGGTTCTTAATCCGATTGCAAGCACACAAGAAGGAGTTGGGTCTTTGGCGTATTTTTTTCCGCGTTTCGGTGATGATGTGGGAGTATTAAAGCTAAACCTGAGCTTTCCGGTGAGTAAGACAATTGGTTTTCCAGGCAAATTAGAATTTGAGGTAACACAAAAGGGAGGCGTTCAAAGTCAGTTTTGGACCTCTGAAAAAGCTATCTCTGCCAAGGAGTTTTATCTATTCGTTTCCGAATTTGAAGAAGAGCAAGCTAAAGATCCTGATCAGGAGTTTGAATTGACGAGCTTTGAGTTAGATGCTATAAGAGCGAGTACAGCACCAGCACGTATGGCTCCCGCCCTTCTTTTTTTTGGAATTGAGCCACAATCATATACTGACAGCCAGTTGGTAGAAATTGATAGCTTAAGTGCTGGGCTATTTACTGGGTTTTTTATACAAGGAAATGAGCCAAATATGGGTGTGCTGGCTGAGGAACTAAATCGGAGAAAAGCCCTGGCCCTATATATTAATAGCAATGATACCGCCTTAGCTTCTGACCTTTTGTGGAAAACAATGACAGATGAAAAGGGTAAGGAATGGGAAGAAGAAGTGCTTAAGGATAAGTGGGAGAAAAGAAGATACTTGAAGACTCAATTTCAGCCAATAGTATATGCTTGGCGTTTTGATAAGTGGAAAAACGCAAATCCCAAATTGGTATCGGCTTTAGATTATGAGCAATTAGACACAGGTTTTTTACAGCCATTTTTAATCAGCCAAAGCATGTATAGCTTAAGCTTGAGCTACTACTACGTAGGGGGCGATAACACATTTTATGTAAGTTATGAGCAAGACAGTACTGCGGCTCCACCCTATATAATGCCTATACAGATTACAGTGTTTACTAGCCAAGGTGTAATAGATACTATAGGAATAATAATAAAGCAGCAAGGACGAATAGAGGTGAATTGTCAAGTAGCGCCCAGTGGTGTACAAGTGTATTTAGGCGAAAACAAACTGGGTACCTACGTAGATGTAAAACCAGATGCTTATTTGTTATTTCAACTAAGCAAAGCTGAAAGTAAGGAACAACGAAAGGAAGCTCTAGAGGGGTTGTTTAAGACAGCGAACCCAAATTTGTTTTCTACGGCCTTGGGCATAGCCATGCGCGATGAAGCAGATGAAATAAAAATAATGGCGTTGCAAAATGCAGGAGATTTAAACATTGCACAACAGTACAAGTTAAAAGCTACCATCATCAGTTTGAGCCAAAATAATAATGCTGAAGTACGAGAATTAGCTTCGGCTTTGGTGGTCAAATATTATCCTGACAAGTGAAATCCAATCCCTAAATTTGCGGGCTGTGAAAATAAAGCAGATTAAAGGCGTTTAGTAAGATAATCAAGCGCACTAAAGAAACATAATGGAGATTTTTATTCAAGCTTCTCAGTTTATACTGAGTCTTTCCCTTTTAATAATATTACACGAGTTGGGTCATTTTATACCAGCTAAACTTTTCAAAACCAAAGTGGAGAAATTCTACTTGTTTTTTGATCCATGGTTTTCGTTGGTAAAAAAGAAAATAGGTGATACCGAGTACGGTATTGGGTGGTTGCCATTGGGTGGTTATGTAAAAATAGCTGGGATGGTAGACGAGAGTATGGATAAGGAGCAAATGAAACAAGAACCTAAGCCTTGGGAGTTTCGTTCAAAGCCAGCTTGGCAGCGACTTATTATTATGCTAGGAGGGGTTACCGTAAATGTGATTCTTGCCATTGTCATTTATACAGGTATGATGATGCATTATGGCGAGGAAGTGTTGCCAAATGAAAACATCACCTGGGGTTTGGCGGTAGATAGTACGGCTGAGCAGTTAGGCCTTAGAGACGGTGATAAGATTGTATCGATAGACGGGAAAAAGATAGAGTCTTTTAGAGATATTTCATTGGAATTGCTTTTGGGTGAGGCGGGCCAAATTGAGGTAGACCGAAATGGTGAAACTCAAATGATATCCGTGTCGGATGCTCAAAAAGGAATGGTAATAGCCGCTAAAACGGAGCTGGTGAGCCCTCGTTTTCCTTATGTAGCAGGAGGTTTTGTTGAAGGGTCTGCTTCTGCAGAATCAGGAATGAAAGAGGGTGACTCGTTGATTGCTTTAAACGGCAAACCCCTTTACTTTTTTGATCAGTATGTAGAAGAAATTCCGAAACTAAAGAATGAAGAAATACACATAACAGTAGTGCGCGCGGGTGAAACCTTAGATGTGCACATGACCGTACCCGAGGAAGGTAAAATTGGGCTAAGGCCACTTGCTCCAGGTCATTTCTTCGAAATTGATTCTAAAAAATATGGCTTTGTAGAGGCGGTGCCTGCGGGCTTTTCAAAATCGAAAAAAGTGCTTACGGATTACATCCGTCAGTTTAAGCTAATCTTTAATAGCGAAACGGGTGCCTACAAAGAACTTGGAGGTTTTATTATGATTGCCAATCAATTTGACCCGGTATGGAACTGGGAAAAATTCTGGGGCTTCACGGCTTTCTTAAGTATTATGTTGGCCTTTCTTAATATTCTTCCTATTCCGGCCTTGGATGGCGGCCATGTGGTGTTTGTACTTTGGGAAATGATAACAGGCCGCAAACCCTCCGAAAAAGTCTTAGAGTATGCTCAAATGGTTGGGTTTATAATTCTCCTTGGGCTTATCCTTTTGGCCAACGGAAACGATATAATTAAGCTCTTTAACTAAAACGAATGACGGCTCAAGAAATAATCAATTCCCTAGGCTTGCAAGAGCACCCTGAAGGTGGTTATTTCAAAGAAACTTACAGAAGCAAGGATCAGATTGGATTAGAGAGTTTGGATAAGGCGTATGACAGTAAGCGGAATTACTCTACGGCTATATACTTTCTGCTGACTTCCGATACGTTTTCTGCTTTTCACAAAATCAAGCAAGATGAGTTTTGGCATTTTTATAAAGGTAGCTGTATTAAGTTGCATCAAATTTCGCCAGAAGGAGCATATAAGTGCGTACTAATAGGTGCTGACTTAACAGCGGGCCAGGTGCCTCAATATGTAGTGCCTGGTGGTTATTGGTTTGCTGCTGAGGTATTGCAAAAAAATAGTTTTGCACTGGTGGGCTGTACGGTTTCTCCGGGCTTTGATTTTGCTGATTTTGTATTGCCCTCTCGTCAAGAAATGAAAGACTTATTTCCGCAGCATAGTGATGTTTTTGAAAGGCTATGTAGGTAGAATGTCTATTAGTGATTGCATGTTTTAGGTTTTAGCAGCCTTTTTTTGGGATAGTAAAGTTTGGTTTAATATCAACTATGATTATTTTAACAGTGACCTGAGCCAAATTCTATCTCCCATCCTATGAAAAGAAAAATCAAAATACCTCCCATTGTAAAGCCTTTTGAGCACAAGGAAAAGCTTATATTAAGGGACTACTTGGCTATGCAGCGCACCACGCTTGCTAACGAGCGCACCTTATTTTCGTACATACGTACCAGCCTGTATCTGGTAATTGGTGGTATAGGGCTTTTAAAACTTGAAGACTTCCAAAGCCTTCGCTGGCTTGGTTATGTTGCCCTGGGTATTAGCGCCTTGATGATTATTTACGGCCTTGTTCGCTATCTAGTGCTTAAGCGTACACTTACTAAGTTTTATCGCGACTTAGGTATGCCAGAGGAGGTGTAACCAGCCTACCAAAGGAAAAAGAATTCCAAAAAATTGACTGAAGATATCCAAAGGCATAGGTGCTTGGCTAAGTAAAGCTTATGGCTCAAACGAGCCAATTTAGTGTTCTATACCTGCCTTAGTAAAAAGCTCCTTAATATCTGGGGTAATAGGTAAGGAGCGTAAGGGAGGGACGTTAGCACCACCAGTGTTTCCAAGGGGTATTTTTCCAACAAAAGATTTTACACCACCCACCAAAAGCCGCGGTATTTGACCCAGAATTTCCTTAGGGCTTTTGATCTTAAATCCAAATTGCAACATTTTCCAATGCGCATAACTATGGTGCCAGGGCGATGCCTGACCAATTACATGAGCTCGTTCTAAATGTTGCCAAGCCAATTGTAGTTGTCCAGAGTGTAGTTGGGTTTGATAGTCGTCCAATTCCTTTTGGTAGAATGGCTTTAAGTACGGATGAATGGTAAAATGAAATTTCACGGCAGATTATTTAAGGGATAAAATTAAATTTTTCTACGGGCTTATATTTTTGCAAGCCCTAAATTCACCGATTATTAAAACTACAACAATGCGTAAATCAATACTTGTTATTTCTGGTCTTTTGTTTCTGTTTAGCTGCACCTCTAGTACTAAGCTTGTTAGCTCCTGGAAAAGTGATAGTGCGGGCACTAAGGATTTTAAAAAGCTGATGATAGTGGCTATGACCCCAAATTTGCAAACAAGAGTAACCATAGAAGAAGCGGTAGTAAGACACCTAAAATCACAAGGTGTACATGCTACAATAGGCTATGATTTGTTTCCGATGGCAGGAAAAGCCAAGGAGTTGTTGGGAATGGCTAGAGATAGCGCTATGGTAGCCAGTATGAAAAATAATGTGCGCAAGAAAATAAAAGATAATGGTGTAGATGGGCTAATGATTATTAGTGCTTTTGATGTACAAAAAACTGAACAGTATCATGAAGATGCTAGTCTAACAGTGGTGGCGCCCGCTTATGGCTATTACCCAGGTTATTATGGCGGAAATCCATATGCCTACACAGGTTCGTATTACGATTATTACGCTTACACGGCAGGTACGGTGCATTCTGAAGGTTATTACACCACATCTACCACTTATTATATTCAAAGTAATTTGTTTGAGACAAATGATGACAAATTGATTTATGCGGTACAAAGTAAGACCGTAGATTATACCAACTTGAATAATGAGGCTGACCTGTTTGCAACCCTACTTGTAAAAGATATGGTGGAGAAACAGGTAATGATTACTACACCTCCTCCAGCAAAATAGGAGTTACCCGGTTTTTTTTGAATCTATTTAAGGATTTAAATAAAGACCAAAATGTCGGAATTTGACTAAAGCTAGTTTGTTTTAACTTTAGGTAGTTGTTTTTGAGCAACGCATTACCAATCGTAACACCTAATTAATTATGAAAAAGCTAGCACTTTTTTGCTTATGCTCGGCTATAAGCATTTCAACCTTTGCCCAAGATTTATCAATTACTTCAACCAACTCCATTGAGTTGACCAAGACCTCAAGAAACGGAAGGTATGGTGGAACCTTTATAATGGGAGACGAAGTCAAGGTTCTTTACGTGTCTGGAACCAATGATGATGGTGCACAAATAGAACAATATGACCTTAAACTTTCTGGCGGGGACGCAAGCGTAGCTGAGAAATTTATTTCTAGTGATGAGGCTGAGAAATCCTTTCCATGGTATATGCCACAATCAAAAGTTGACAATCTAACATCAACCAACGGAAAATGGCTATATGCAGGTGCTGCTTTTGGTAGTGGTATGAAATTATCCAGGGGGCATATCCAAAAAAATTATACGCTTGGAGTGTACACCGGAATGCAGTTTGTGAAGGAGGAGAACATCAAACCAAAAGCGGGCGATATTTGGCGAATCATTCCTGGAGGTTTTAAAAGCTTAAGTGATATAGACGCTCTAGCCACTTCAAACGGATTTTATCGAGACCTTCAGAAGTATGGCAACCCCTTGCTGATGCCAGCCAACTCTACCCTTTTGGCGGCTGGAGTGATTACTGAAAAAATTAGCCTTAAGAAAGATCAGAAATATGCCTCTAATCGAGTAGCGGTATTGACGATGAATGGAATGGATTTCGAAGACATGAAATACGAAACGTATATCCTGCCTTATACCGCTTTGACTATAAGTTCAGGGCTGGGACAGGACGGTCACCTTTGTTCGCTTTTTGGGCCTTTGAATGGACCAACTAATTTGGCGTCATTAAAACCACTTTACTGGAAGCATAATAAAAATCACTTTACGCTTATTCGCTTTGATGATGAACGAAAGTTGGTGGACTCAGTTTCTTTTCAGAGCAAATTGATGTGGGGTGATTATAGTATAATAAATGGTCAAAAGTCCACTTTTATCCTAGCCAAAGGCGATGCCAAGTTTGACGGATGGTACAGGGGTTTGGTATACAAAAAGTTAACAGGTATGCAGGTGGTAAAAGTAACTGATGGAAAGGTGAAGTATGCCAAACTATTTACCAAAGAGGAGTTGGAGGAAAAGATGGTTGGCCCTAAAGGGCAGAAAGTAAAATTTGACATGTTTCTTCATCATAATTATTTCAGAGAAGTAATGGACTTACCAAATGGCGATGCTTTGGTATACGGTTATTCACCCATGCAATCGTATGCTTTGCAGCTCTCGCCTACAGGTGATTTAAAGGCGTTCTATTATATTCCGTTATATGGGAAGAAGGATGTAACTGGAATCGTAAATTATCAGTACGTGTTTAAAGGCGATGATTTGATTTTAGTGATCAATCAAATGCCTGCTGAGTTTACCACCGTTGCACAAGTTAGTACTAGTACTTCAAAAGGCTATTATTCCTCAAGTACCACTACAACTGTGACAAAGCTAAACGAAGTTTACCTGCAAAGCATAGTGGTGCGAATAAATACGCAAGAAGGAACTATGAGCAATGCTTTGGAGCTAACGGGTAAGGATTTTTACCCAATGGGTAGTTTCCCTGCAATGTTTACTGAAAATTCGGTATACTTTACGGGACGAGAAAAAGGCCCAAAAGGAAAGGTGATTCATACCGTACGAATAGATTTCTAAGCGATGGCTCGGATATAAAAAGCAAGGTATCAGCTTTACAAAAGAAAAAGAGATGCAAACTAGCTAAGTAATGGCGATAGCTAATTTGTCGAAATATTGCAAAAGAGACAGTTCACTTTTGTAGGCAAATTTTTGTGATTGTTTAAAATCAACCATTACCTATGAATCTATCCAGTGTTTTCACTAAAACGATCTTGGCCACTTTGTGTCTCTTTTTGCTTTCAGGTTGTTGCAGGTATATCAACTGCGACTGCGCTCCAGGGCCTACCGTGGGGGTGTATTACGAAAGCGATAGTGTATCCTGCCCAGCAGATTTCGCCAGTTTAATTTCCGCAACCAGATACAATGAAAGTACAAATCAAATAGTGGCGGAAGCCGATTACCTTTATTTTCATAGCTGTAGTATTAGCTTCAGTTATGTTGCCGATAGTTATTGGGTGATTACTTCTGATTCACTTGGTATAAACGACACTTTAAGAATAAAGGAGGCCAGCTTTTTTCAATCAAAAGATAATTGTTGCCATTGTGGCCCTCAGTTTAGCAATGTAGAGTTAGATGTAAATGGGCAAGTTTCTTCGGGGAATACCATAGTTCGAAAATTTTAGGTAAACACGCGTAAGGATAGGGTATATTGTAGGTAAATGGTTAGCACCATGGTGGCCCTTTACCCCTATTTTTTATTCGATAGATAAAAAAGAACCACTTTGCCATATTGGTATGCATTTTGAAGGTAGTAGCGCATTTAAGAGTTAGTTATTATGATACCCAAGAATCATATTTTTTTCAAAAAAGCCAAAGTCATCTTTCCGACTTTCTAAGCACCAGCGAGTGTGCTTCTATACATCCCGTTTACTTTATTATTTATACAGACCGTATCAGTATACAGCTGTAAAATACTCGCTACATAAAGTTTTAGCCCTTCCGCGGTAATCGGGATTTAGGTTTTATCATTTTAAATAATTTTTTAAACGTATTGTCATGGCAAGAGGAAAGAACCTTAAAACCCCAAAAAAGGATTTGAAACAGTTAAAACAAGAAAAGATCCTTAAAAAAATAGAAGAGAAACAAGCAAAGAAGCGAAAAATGAGAGTGGCATAGTGAACCCTTGTTGGGGTTGGTTTGGTGGAGAGCCGGTGGAGAAATCTGCCGGCTTTTTTTTGATAAATAGTGTAGACTAGCGCTCTAACTTAGGTAAGGTTGGCAGATTTGAAGCTCAATCGCTTTAGCAGTTTACTCCACCCCCAAGCACCAGCAAACAATATACCCGCCACAGTTGCCATGGCTCCTGCAATACTTCCATCCAAAACTAATGCTAGGTAATAACCACCGATAGCGGTTAATACACCGAGTAGTGCCGTTAGCCAAAGCATCTTTTTAAGACTATCAGTAAGTAGATATGCAGCAGCAGGAGGTGTGATAAGTAGAGCAACTACCAAAATAGCTCCTACCGATTCGAATGAAACGACCGTAGTAAGGCTTACCAGGCCCATAAAACCAAAGTGCCAAAAGGCTGTAGAAATGCCTAATGCCTGAGCATAATCAGCATTGAAAGTAGTAAGCACCAATCCTTTATAGCCACGCCATAGGGCTAGCAAAATCAAAACTATTACAGAGCCGCTAATCCACAGCGCACGAGGGCCTATCGAGTTTCCTCCTACAGTTAGGGTATCCAGCGGCACATAGGCTATTTCGCCATACAATACACACTCTTGGTCCAAGTCTATTTGGCCAGTATAGGCCGATATAAGGATGACTCCCAAAGCAAATAGCCACGTAAACGTAACTCCTATTGAGGCGTCTTCTTGAAGTTTGGCTTTCTTATGCAACAGCTCGATGATAACTGTAGTAAGCACCCCAATGATAGATGCGCCTATTAGCATAGGAAGGTTTCCTCTTGAGCCTGAAATGAGAAAGGCCAGAACGATACCTGGCAGCACGGCATGAGAAATGGCATCGCCAACCATTGCCATTTTTCGAAGGATTAAAAAGCAGCCAAGCAAGCCGCAGCTTACGGCTATTACTGATGCTGTGAGTATAATGTAGAATGCTGCCACGCTGTCTTTTCTGTTTTATTTTTTATTACCCTACCTTTTTTCTTGATAAAAAAGTAGGCAAAAAATCAAGGCTTCTTATAACCTTCTAAAATGCTACGGCTCTCTTACCCTTCGAAGCCCCAGCCGTTTCGCTCAGCTGCACTTCGGCACTTCTCTGGGGTAAGCTTTACTAGCTTTTCTACGAAGTTTCTAAAAGGCCGGTCCTAAATTGCTAAGCAATTTTAGGTTGGGTTAATTCTCCTTTTCATTTGTCTGGATCGGTTTTCAATTTTTTAGCTTCCCTACTCCCTACTCCCTACTCCCTACTCCCTACTCCCTACTATTTATACGGAATCGGACTTTCATGTGGGTCCTTATCAGGGTAACCCAATTCACGAATTAGTTCTTCTTCTATTTCGGGGCTAATAATATGTTCAATAGTTTCGGCATTTGGGTGAATATGATCGGCCTTGAGGCGCATACGCTGGGTGAGATACATTTCCCAAAGGCGGTGCAAACGCACCACACGCATAGCTTCTGTGCGGCCTACTTCAGTTAGTTTAAAACCATCATTTTGGCTAAGTATTAAGAACCGTTTTGACAATAAACGCAAGCCCTTTTTTAGTTCAGCTTCTCCAAATTCTCGAATCCCTTGTAGATCTTCTAAGCTAATGATGGAGCTAAGGTTTTTACGCCTTTCGCTCAAGTGATAAGCCGCTTTTAAAATGTTTTCCGTCAAAATCTTTTCTCGGTTTTGACGCTGCCTTTTTAGTTTTGACCATAGCCCGCGCTTGGGTGCCCACACCAATGAAATAATAGCAATGGCCGATAGGCTCATCACTATCCATGGGCCTGTGGGCATGTTAGGAGCAGTAAAGCTAATATAAGACCCAACTAGGCCCGAAAACATTCCTGCAAAACCTGCAATAAGCAGTAATGTCACCAAGTTCTCTGTCCATGAGCGAGCAGCTGCAGCAGGTGTAATAATCAAGGCTGCCATCAACACTACCCCTACTGCTTGTATACCGGTAGCAATGGCCAGTACTGTAATAGAGGATAAAACAAACTCTAAGCTACGAACAGGCAGGCCGGATATTTTTGCAAATTCAGCATTGAAGCTTAAAAGTTTGAATTCTTTAAACAGCAGTGATACTACAATTAACAGAAAAGCGGCTACAATAGAATAAGCCTTAAGATCAGCAGTAGTCATGGAGGCAGCTTTGCCAAATAAAAACTGATCGAGCCCAGCCTGATTGCCCGCGCCCGAGTGCTGAATATGGGTTAAAAGCAGTATACCAACACCAAAAAATACGCTAAGAACAAGGCCTATGGAGGTATCTGCCTTTAGCTTAGAATGTTTGGTAATGGCTTCAATAAGTAGAATCGCTACCCATCCGGCCAGCAAGGCGCCAAACATTAAGTAATAAGGGTTTTTACTTTGGGTGACCATAAAGGCTATGGCAATACCGGGGAGAATAGCGTGGGCTATAGCATCGCCAATAAGTGAGCGCTTGCGCAAAAAAGCAAAACTACCCACCATGGCGGCACTCATGCCTATAAACATGGTACCGAGTGTAACTACCCTCACATTGGGGTTGCTAAAGCTTAAAAATTCAAGAAGCTCTTTCATCACCTGGTCCTTCTTTTTCTTTAAACTCGCTTTCACGCATAGGAAAATCTTGCTTTGCCATCAAATCTCCAATACGAGAAAGAACCGTAAGTCTGCCTCCGTAAGCCTCCTGAAGGAGCTCGGTAGAAAACACCTCTTGCTTGGGACCTGACGCCACCAAGCGCGTGTTCAAGAGTACTATCCAATCAAAATATTCGTAGGCCGTTTGTAAATCGTGATGCACAATAACCACTGTTTTTCCTTCCTTTTTCATTTCCGAAAGTAGGTTAAGAATAGATTCTTCAGTAGCTGCATCTACCCCTACAAAGGGTTCGTCCATTAGGTATAAATCGGCCTGCTGCGCCAATGATCGAGCAATGAAAACCCGTTGTTGCTGTCCTCCCGATAGCTGAGATATTTGTCTATTGGCAAAGGGTAGCATGTTTACTTTTTCAAGTGATTCGGTGGCTATATCACGATCTTTTTTGCTAAGCCTCTTAAAAATATTGCTCTTGCGATAGCGGCCCATCAGCACTACGTCCATCACATTGGCTGGAAAATCCCAATCTACAGTTTCGCGCTGGGGCACATAGCTTACTTTTTCGCGAACTTCGTCAAGCTTTTTCCCAAACAGATTTACATATCCGCTGTCGGGTTTCATAAGGCCCATCATATTTCGCAGCAACGTAGTTTTTCCTGAGCCATTAGGACCTACAATACCAATTAGCTGACCTTGAGGTAAACTAAAGTCAATATCCCACAATACCGGCTTGCGGTTGTAACTAGCTGTAAGGTTGTGTACCTCTATTGCAGTTTTTTCAGGTCTGATGTCCATGTTTCTTTTATGTTTTGATGTTCGTTCTTTGCTGGATCAAAAAAGAACCAAAAAAATCGAGGCTACTAATAAATTTCTTGAAAACCAAGGCTTTAACTTTCTCCCGAAATCCAAGCCATTCCGCTACGCTTCATTTCAGGATTTCTCATAAATCGAAAGTTTCATCCTTGTTTTCTACCAAATTTCTAAAAGGCCAGTCACAATACGTCATAGTTTTCGGTTGTCAGATCGAGAGGCTAGTGCTGAGCTGAGTCGAAGTAGAGCCGAGACTACTTGGTCTTCGGTTCTCACCCTTTGGTACCCCCGATAGCTATCGGGGTTAGTTTTTCATAATCACTCAGGATGACACTCCCAACTAGGCACATTTTCAACTTTTTAACCTTTCACGTGTAACTTTCAATCTATCTCAACGCCTCCGTTATCACCTTCACATTGTGCTCTACCATTCCAATGTATGTTCCTTCTGCAGTGCCAGCCGCCCCAAGGGCATCAGAAAAAAGCTCCCCTCCAAGCTGCACCTCATGGCCGTTTTCTTTGCATCCCTCTATCACGGCTTCTATAGATTTTGTTGGAACTGAGCTTTCCACAAAAATGGCTTTAATCCTTTTTTCGGTAATATAGTTTACCAAATCACTCACATCTCTAAGGCCATATTCTGCAGCTGTACTTATGCCCTGTAGTCCTCTTACTTTCACACCATAGGCTTTGCCAAAATACTTAAAAGCGTCATGAGCCGTAATGATTACTCGTTGATCCTGAGGAATACTGCTAATACTTTTCTTTACAGACTGATGTAAATCCTTCAATTGAATTACATAAGCTTCTTGGTTTTTAGCTATAAATTCTGCCATATTGGGATACCTTATTTGTAGCTGCTCGCTCAATCCGTTTATTGCTTGAATCCAAATAGATACATCAAACCAAATATGGGGATCCTCACCGCCTTGAAATTCTGAATTATTAATCAGGCTGGTTCGAGGAACCTGGTCTCCCATGGAAATTACGGCTTTGCTAGAAGTGAGCTTTTCAAAGATTTCTCCCATTTTTCCTTCCAGATGCAGCCCATTGTAAACCACTACATCGGCCTTTGTCAATGCTTCAATATCTCCTTGCGTAGCCTTGTACAAATGTGGGTCAACACCAGGCCCCATAAGGGTTATCACCTCAAGGCTATCGCCCACCAAGTGTACTACAGCATCGCTTATCATTCCAGTAGTACATACTATAGAGGGGCGTTTTTTTCCCGGAGCCTCAGCATCACAGGCCATTGTACCGAAGGCTGCCAAAAGCACAAGGCTTATTTTTTTTAAGAGTTTCATTTTGTTATCACAAATAGATTAGCGCATACTTGATGACTTAGATTTAGTAAGGAACCACCGTTTATTTTTACTTTCATAGAGTTATCATAGTCCTCTTTTTCAAGAATTTCCAACTCTTCACCCAGCCCTAGATTTAGTTTTTTCAAATAGTTTAAAAAATCGGCTGATGTGTCCTTTACGCCCTTCACTATTACGATGTCATTTAATGAGCACTCTGTAAGGGTTTGGTCAGTGCGGTTCGGAAAAACCAAATCCTTATTAGGTATAGGGTCTCCATGTGGGTCATACTTTGGAAAAGCCAAAAACTCATCCAGTTTGTCAGTAAGCTTGGTTGATTGGATATGCTCCAGCTGCTCGGCAATCTCATGCACTTCCTCCCAGCCAAATTCTAGCTTGTTTACTAAAAAAACCTCCCACAAGCGATGCTTTCGTACGGTCTTTATAGCTACAGTTTTACCCAAGTCAGTAAGATTTACCCCTTGGTATTTCTTATAAACCAGTAATTTTTTATCACTAAGCTTCTTAAGCATATCCGTTACTGAGGCTGCTTTGGTATTAAGTCTTTCGGCTATGGCATTGGTGGCAGCGCCTTTCTTTGTATTCTCAGAGAGGTGATAAATGGCCTTTAAATAGTTTTCTTCTGTAAATGTGTACATATCACTTGTTGACAAAGCAAATCTAAAATTATTATTTGATAAGTACTTGTGTAATATTTAGATTTGCCTAAATTTAAACTTTGACCAACAAAAATGCAAAAAACCTTAGCAACAGTATTTAGTCTAGTATGCTTGCTTAGTGCGGTCGGTACCCTAGCACAAAAAGGTAAGATTGTAGGTCGTGTGATTTCTTATGACGGGCCAATTCCGCAGGCTAATATTATTGTAAAAGGGACGAGCATAGGAGTAGCTACAGGAGTGGATGGAACCTACAGCCTTGCCATGGCAGTAGGTAATTACGAAATAGAAGGGAGTTTTATTGGGATGGCTACCCAAACGCAAAACATCGAAGTAAAGGCAGGTGAAACTACAATTGTGAACTTTTTTTTAAGTGAGTCATCTTCTGGTCTTAATGAAGTGGTTGTAAGTGGCACGATGAAAGAGGTTAGCCGCTCTGAAAGCCCAGTGCCTGTGGAGGTGTACACAGCTAAGTTTTTCGAAAAAAACCCTACACCAAGTCTATTTGAAGCATTACAAAACATAAATGGAGTAAGGCCCCAACTCAACTGCAACGTGTGTAATACGGGCGATATTCACATAAATGGATTAGAAGGCCCTTATACGCAAGTGCTTATTGATGGAATGCCAATAGTTAGCGGTTTGTCTACCGTGTATGGGTTGATGGGAATCCCAAATTCGATGGTAGAAAGGGTGGAGGTAGTAAAAGGCCCTGCATCTTCGCTGTATGGTTCAGAGTCGGTAGGTGGATTAATAAATGTGATAACAAAAATGCCCAATCTTGCTCCTGTATTTTCTTTAGATATAATGGGAACCACCTGGCAGGAGCTGAACGTAGATATTGGTTTAAAAAATAAAGTAGGTGAAAAGGCTTCGGTTTTAACAGGTATTAATTTGTTTAACTACACAAACCCGGTTGACAATAACAAGGATCACTTTACAGATGTAACTCTTCAGGAGCGAGCGTCCATTTTTCAGAAGTGGGATTTCAGCAAAAACAATCGCCTGTTTACACTTGCAGGTCGCTACTTTTATGAAGACCGATATGGGGGTGAAATGAATTGGACCCCTCAGGACAGAGGGAGCGATGAGGTGTATGGGGAGAGCATTATTACCAAACGATGGGAGCTTACTTCGCAGTACCAATTACCACTGCAGGAAAAGGTTATGTTTTGGCTGTCACTTAACGGTCATCATCAGAATTCTTACTATGGAGACGTTCCATATTTTGCCAATCAAAAGATATTTTTTGGACAATTAACCTGGGATAAGGAAATTCAAAAACACGCATTACTCTCTGGTGTGGCCTTGCGATTTACACATTATAATGATAATACTCCGGCTACAGCACTTCCTGCTAATACCCCTCTTCCGGGAGTGTTTGTGCAGGATGAAATTTCCTTTTCAAAAAAGCACTTGCTTTTGCTAGGAATCAGGTACGATTATCATCGTGAGCATGGGGGCATTTTTACGCCTCGTATGGCTTATAAATGGAGTTTGAAAAAAAATAGCTCTATTCGCATTAATGCTGGCTCGGGCTTTAGAGTGGTTAATTTGTTTACCGAAGAACATGCCGCTCTTACTGGTGCAAGGGAGGTTGAGGTTATAGAAGAGTTATCACCGGAGCGCAGTTATAATATAAATCTAAACTACCTGAAAAAATGGTTTTTGGGAAAGGCGTATGTAAGCATCGATGGCTCTGCATGGTATACCTATTTTACCAATCAAATACTTCCGGATTACGATACAAATCCCAACAAGATTATTTACGATAATTTGAATGGCTCAGCTGTGAGTAGGGGTATCAGCTTAAATCTTGAGGCTGTACTGCAATCGGGTATTAGCCTTAGGGCAGGAGCAAGCTATTTGGATATTTATACCGCTGAGGTAAACGAAAGTGGAGAGACTATTACAAAAAGACCTGTACTGGCCGAAGAATGGACAGCTACCTGGGCCCTAAGTTACCACTGGAAAAAATTAGACTTAAGTTTTGATTACACGGGCAATTTGTACGGCCCCATGCGGCTGCCTTTACTTGGTGAATTAGACCCAAGAGATGAATATTCACCATGGTGGAGCATTCAGAATATTCAAACCACCTGGGCGCCCAAGGGCAAGAAATGGGAACTGTACGGAGGGGTAAAAAACTTATTGAACCTTACACCACCAGCCAATAGTATTGCTCGTGCAAATGATCCCTTTGATAAAAATGTGGTTTTTGATGTGGATGGAAACCCCGTATCTACACCAGATAACCCGTATGCTCTTACCTTTGATCCGGGCTATGTATATGCTCCAAACCAAGGAATTAGAGGCTACATTGGGTTTAGGTACAGATTTTCAAATTAGGGTTGCTAAACTGTCTTTGGCGTATTTTACTGTAATTGGTTGGCACATCGTTTTTTCATAAGTTGTTGTCAAATTTGCTAAATGAGAAATTACCTGCTACTCCTTGTATTTAGTTTCAGTGCGGTACCTGTCTTGGGCCAAACAAGCATTTCTGAAACAATCATTACTGACAGGCCTACACAATCTTTTGCGCCCTATGTTATTGGTAAAGGAGTTTTTCAGATTGAATCGGGCTTAAGCTATCAAAGTGTAGAAAGCGTAAAGGGCTTTAAGCTAGAGCAATGGGCACTGCCAAATGTACTATGGAGACTAGGGATAAATCAATGGCTGGAAGTAAGAGTGGTAACGCAGCCAGAGTTACAAAAGCAATTTGTTTCGGATACCTTAAATAACAAAACGCTTGGATTTGCAGATCTGCAGCTAGGGTTTAAGGTCAATATTTTGAACACGGAAAATGGTAAAACACAAATAGGCTTTTTGTCTCACCTCATCGCCCCATCGGGCACCGGAGGAATTTCTAGTGAAAACTATGGTATTATCAATCGATTGCTTTTCTCAAATGTGTTGTTCGAAAAGTTGAACCTAGGCTATAACCTGGGCTACGATTATTTTGGAATAGGAAATGGAGATATCATTTATACTGTAGTTTTCGGTAGCGGAATAAGTGATAAGCTGTCTGTTTATGCAGAAGTATATGGGGGAATCTATAATATTGAAAACTTTGAAGGAAATCTTGATTTTGGGTTTACCTATCTTATGAACCGCAATATTCAATTGGATTATTCATATGGTTTTGGTCTAAACGAAAAAATGAACTACCACTCCTTAGGATGTAGTTTTCGTATAGCAGCCAAGTAAAGCGTATATTTAAACTCCTAACCAATACAATACTACTATGCTACGATGGGTCTTGATTTTTCTGGTAATTGCTGTAATTTCAGGAATTTTTGGCTTTGGCGGAATTTCGGAAAGTGCTGCCGGAATTGCCAAAATCATATTTTACATCTTCCTTATCCTATTTGCTATTTCCTTGGTGATGAAGCTCTTTAAATAACACGCTACCGATTAATGAATTTTTATTTTTTTTAAAACTTCTGCTGAAATGCTATCGGAGTACGTTCCATAGGCATCTATCAAGGTTCCTTTTTTACCGCTTGTGGTAGAAACAGCGAATACGATAGACATGTCAGCTGGATTAGAGTTTCCTTCAAACCGATGAAATTCATCGATATGAAAATCGGCTGCCTTAAATTTTTCGTTGGTTTTTCTACATTCTATTCCATCCGATACTAAGTTGAAGTCTATTGTATAGCCTCTTTTACTTAATTCGTTGGTAGCTTCAGATAAGGTGTCGTATTGATTATCCATGTTCCAAAGATTTAGGGTTTTTATTAGTATAAATACCTTTAATTTAGCAGGTATCCCTAAAATAATAATTACAGAAAGACCTAACTAATTTGAAAGAAAATTTCTCTAGTAGGACTTTTTAAAATTGAATCAAAGCCGCTTACTTAAACTCGGTACCGCAATCTTTGCATCGCTTTACGGTATTAAGGTGCACAGGATAAATCATCATAAGAAATGAAATGGCAATTGAAACAATGCCTGCAAGGCCTTTGAAAGATTTAAAGCCATAGTACAAATTAGAAGATTTGCACCGCGGGCATTTCAAGATTTCCTCGTTTTCGTCTATTAAAGGCTGGCTTAAGTATGCTTGGGTTATGCCTTCAGCTATTTCAAAGTGCTCTTGCCTTACTTTTAGTTTGATACCTCCAGTAGCCAAACTGTACAAGGGCATCACAGTACTTATATTTTCATCAAACAGGAAACAAGGAATATCTTCACTTTCCAATTTGCTTTTTAGCAAATGGGCTTCTACTGAATTTTCGAAAGTGTAAATGGTGATAAGCTCCATTTAGCTTTCAAATTTTTTCAACTCCATTTTTTCACCGTCAAACACACCATAGGTAAAATATTGAATCCAATCACCAAGGTTTATATAGCGGGTGTTTTCGCCCACTTTTAAGTCAAGCGGCAAATGACGATGACCAAAAACGAAATAGTCAAAATGTTCTTTTAGCAATACTTCTTTGCAATAGATGGCAAGCCATTCATTTTCTTCACCTAAAAACTTGGCATCTGAATCACCGGTTTTTGCTCGGCTTTTTTTACTGAAGAAATCCGCAAGCCAAATTCCAAAGTTTGGGTGCAACCTGGCAAAGCACCATTGAAGAAAGGGATTGGCAAATACCCTTTTGATAAATTTATAGCCATGATCTCCAGGGCCGAGGCCATCGCCATGGCCGATGTAAAATTTCTTTCCGTTCCATTCGCGTTCTACAGGCTTGCGAGATAGCGTGCAGCCTATTTCATGCGGCAAATAATCAAAAATCCACATATCGTGGTTTCCAGTAAACAGATGAATCGGAATTCCGGAATCGGCAATTTCGGCCAGTTTTCCTAGCACACGAACGAAACCTCGTGGTACGGCTCTTTTGTACTCAAACCAAAAATCAAACAAGTCGCCTACAATAAAAATCTCTGTAGCATCTTTAGATACCACATCCAGCCAACGCACAAATTTCTTTTCGCGTACAAGGCTATCCTCATAGTTTGGTGTACCCAAATGCTGATCAGATGCGAAGTAGATTTTTTTTCCAGGGGCTAATTGCATGGGGGCGAAGATAATGAAGCTTTAAAATTGAAAAACCCTCCCTGTCACAAAGACAAAGAGGGTTTAGTAAATTGATAAACAAACAATACTATTTAGCAGCAGCGTATCGCTTAGCTACTTCATCCCAGTTTACTACATTAAAAAATGCGTTGATATAATCAGGACGTCTGTTTTGATAGTTTAAATAATACGCATGTTCCCATACGTCAATTCCTAAGATTGGAGTTCCTTTTACTTCAGCAAGGTCCATCAAAGGATTATCTTGATTTGGCGTGGAGCTTACTTTTAGTGAGCCATCAGCCATTACTACCAACCATGCCCATCCTGAACCGAATCGGGTAGCTGCAGCTTTAGAAAATTCGTCTTTAAAACCATCAAAAGATCCACAAGCTGCATTGATAGCAGCAGCTAAGTCGCCTGATGGAGCACCACCACCGTTTGGACTCATCACTTTCCAAAACAAGTCGTGATTGTAATATCCACCGCCATTGTTTCGTACTGCAGCAGAGTGCTGCGAAATATTGGCTAAAATATCTTCGATGCTCTTGCCTTCTAGATCAGTTCCGTTTATGGCATTGTTCAAGTTATTGGTATATCCTGCATGATGCTTACCATGATGAATTTCCATAGTGCGTGCATCTATGTGGGGCTCAAGGGCTGCGAAGTCATATCCTAATGGGGGAAGTTGAAAGGCCATAATGTTTAATTTAATAATTATAAAATGAATAATTTTCTGCTAAGTTAACAAGCGTAAATCTTATAGGTTTACCAAATTAGAAATTACTGATAAGCCAATCAGTTTTATCAGTTAAAATCTTACATTATTCGCATCAATTAATAGGTAACCTAAAAGAACGAATGGGAGAATTTCAAATTTATAATGCCTCGGCTGGTTCGGGAAAGACTTACGCGCTTGTAAAGAATTACCTAAAAATTTGCCTAAGCTCAAACAATCGCATGTTGTTTCGAGAGATCCTGGCCATCACCTTTACCAATAAGGCGGCCAATGAAATGAAGGATCGAATACTCGATCAATTGATGCTATTTGCGGCTTATAAGAAAGAAATGGCCGCTGATTCAGAATACTCGATGCTAAGGGATTTGGCCAGTGAAATGAGCATAGAAGCGGAGCTACTGAGCAATCGGGCTAAAGAAGTTCTGACTACTATTCTTCATAATTATTCGGCTTTTTCGGTTTCTACCATTGACACCTTTACCAATAGGCTGGTACGCTCATTTGCTCACGATTTAAAATTGAGCAGCACTTTTGAATTGGAGATTGATGGCCAACAGATAATTGTAGACGCAATTGACAAAATGCTTTCTACCCTTACAGAGGGTTCAAAACTTACCGATGTACTGGTGAAGTTTATAAATGAAAAGCAACAAGACGAAAAGTCAACTAGAATAGAGAGCGACCTTAGCAATATAGGTCAGCACCTTATGGCCGAAAGCTCTGCCCCATATACAAAGCAGCTCAAAAGCATGAGTATGCAGGAGATAATGGATGCCCAAAAATCTCTGAGAAAAGAAAGGAAGGAGCTGAGCGATCAGATGAAGGGAGAGGCTAAATCCTTACTCAATTTTATCCATGCGGCTGGCCTGGAGAAAACGGACTTTTCGGGTGGATATGTGTACAATCATATTCAGAAAACAGCAGAAGGAGAATGGAAAACACCTGTGGCCAGTGTTCTTAAAGTTACTAATGGAGAGGTAGATTTTTATACCAAAGGAAAGGCGGCTACTCTCGCGCCCAAATTTGCACCCGTAGAGGCCGACCTATTGAGCAAGCTTCAGAACCTTGTGAGCTCCTACAATATACACTACCCGAGGTACCATTTGGTAAATCAAGTATTATCCAGCATATATTCTTTGGCAACGTTACGAGCCATTGAAGAAAATTTATCGGAGGTGAAGGAAGAAACCAATCGCTTGCCACTGGCAGAGTTCAACAAGATAATTAGTGAAAAACTAAAGGAAGAACCGAGCGACTATATTTTTGAAAAACTGGGCGATAGATACAGCAATTTCTTTATAGATGAGTTTCAGGACACGTCTATTTTGCAATGGGAAAACCTGGTGCCATTGGTTAATAATGGGATGGCAGCCATGGGTTCGGCTATGCTGGTAGGAGATGCTAAGCAATCAATATATAGGTGGCGCGGGGGTGATGTTGCACAGTTTATGAATCTGAGTAATGACACACATAATTCGAATAAAGTGATGCATGCAGATAAAGCGATTGAGCTGTATAAAAGGCATCAAAAATCTTTGGATTACAACTATAGGAGCCGTAAAAATATCGTGCAGTTTAATTCAGATTTTTTTACCAGTACCAATTCATTGCTAAAGGGGGAAGACTTTATCAAATTGTATGATACTGCCGCACAAGGAAGCATGGGTAATGAGGGGGGCTATGTTTCATTACAATTACTGAATCACCAAGACTATGCAGTATTGCAATGCGAAGAATGTGAATTGATAGTAAAGGATGCCTTGTCAAGAGGATTCGACTATTCGGATATCACAATCATTATGCGGTCGTCTGCCAACATCAAAACCATGGCTGAGTATTTTGTGAGCAAAGGCATCCCTGTGGTAAGCAGCGAGGGTTTGTTGGTAGGAAGTTCAAAGGAGGTTTTGGCCTTAATTTCATTTTTAAGAACCTTGGAAAGGCCTACAGAAATGGCGGCACGATTTGATTTTCTGGCTTATTTATGGAACAAGCCTATGGTGATGAATAATTTTCAGGAGCGACATATTTTTTTGAGTGAAATGCTGAATGCCACTCCAGAGGATTTTCATAAGAAATTGGAAACTCAATTGCCAGGTTATCAATATCAGGCCTTACTGCAACTACCCGTGATTGATCGTTTGTTTTATATAGCACAAATTCTTGACCTCAATCTTCACCAAGATTTGTACTTGCATGCCTTGATTGATCATGTGCATGATTATCAAAATAAGAAAGGCGATGGGGCAGCAGGCTTTTTACAGTGGTGGGATGAGAAAGGAAAAGATAAAAGCATAGAGTTGCCGCCAGGTATAAATGCTGTGCAAATGATGACCATTCATAAGAGCAAGGGCCTTGAGTTTTCTATATGTATTGTGCCATTTGCCAATTGGAATGCAACTTCAGAAAAAGGTGGAAGCCAAGCCTGGATGGTGTTTGAAGAAAAGGAAATGTACGGATTGCCGGTGGCCAATGTAAAGCTCTCATCTAAAGAAGAGCAGGCTGATGAAACTTATAAACGTATCACTAAACGGAATTTGGAGTATGTAAGCCTTGATAATTACAATATGGGTTATGTGGCTTTTACTCGTGCAGTAGATGAACTTTATGTTTTGGGCAAAGCGCCTAAGAATAAGGATAACTCAACCTTTAGTATGTATCTCAAAAGCTATATGGATAACCATGGCGCTGAAGACAACCACTGGCAAAAGGGAGAGAAAATTATTAAACCAGAGAAAAAAGAGCCTAAAGAAAATGACCGATTAACTGAGTATAAATCTGCTTCGTGGCTCAAAAAATTAAAAGTATCTGTAGATGCGCCTCTCAGCTGGACAGATAGTGAAGAAGGTAGTTCTTTTGGCAAATTGGTACACAGTCTTTTGGCGCGAGTAAGCACTATGGCTGATGTGGAGAAAGTACTTTCTTCTAGTTTGGCTAATGGTGAAATAAACTCAGAGCAGCTGGATAACATAAAACCAATGCTTAAAGGATTAATGAAGCATCAGGACTTACAACAATATTTTGAAGATAATCTTGAGGTGCTAAATGAGGCAGACATTTTAATACCAAAAGCCAAAATGCAAAGACCTGACCGTGTGGTAGTAAAAGGAAAGGTGGCCCATATAATAGATTACAAAACAGGAAAAGCGTTCGAAAAACACAAGAGTCAGGTAGCGTCTTATCAAAATGTGTTGGCCGAAATGGGCTACGAAAAAGGTGATCGGGTGTTGGTTTATTTACAAGAAGAGCTGGAGGTGGTTAAGTGGTAAGGCACCTATTTAATAATGACTTTATCGCAGTATAAAAGGCATGCGTTTTGCTAAAGCGGTTTTTTTACTTTTAGGCCAGACAAATTACGAATGCAGAATCAGAAACCTCCACAGGCCTTAGCGCCTTTTTCACTTAAGTATAGCCCGCAAGTGCCGGAGCTTTTACATAAGCTAGGTTGCACATTAGCGCTTTCTACTTATCAGGCGGGTAAACTTATTTTTATTTCTGCAAAGGATGAAGATTTCTTGGTGCAACTTCCCCGCAATTTTGAAAAACCAATGGGCATTGCCCTAAGCCAAGATGGAGAAAAGATGGCGGTAGCCTGCAAAAATCAGGTTATCACATTTGCTAATTCTGCAGATTTGGCCATGCATTACCCTAAGTCGCCAAATAAGTATGACGCCTTGTATATGCCGCGAGCCACTTACCATACTGGCCCGCTCGATATTCACGATTTGCGCTATGGCGAAGGAGGTAGATTATTTGCTGTAAACACTTTGTTTTCATGCTTGGTGGAGATAAATGGAGATTACAATTTCAAGCCCTTTTGGTCGCCCCCCAATATTAGCGCTATGGTTTCAGAAGATCGTTGTCACCTAAATGGGATGGTAGTACAAAACGGAAAACCAAAGTATGCCACAGCGTTTAATCAGGGAGATACTGCGCAAAGTTGGAGAGATACAGTTACCACAAGTGGGGTGATTTATGATGTAGAACACAACTCAATTATTGCCGAAAACTTACCCATGCCCCACTCACCCATGGCATTAGGCGATAAGCTATATGTGCTATTGTCTGCCACTGGCGAGTTAGCACAGATAGATAAGGAAACGGGAGAGTATCATGTTATTACCAAAGTGGATGGTTTTGTGCGTGGTATGGCTCTTTGTCAAGACTATCTATTTATAGGTTTATCAAAGCTTAGAAAGAACTCAAGCACCTTTGCCAAATTACCTTTTGCTGATAAAGCCAACCATTGTGGGGTTTCAATCGCTCATTTACCTACAGGTAGTATTACTGGTAAAATAACCTATGAGACTTCTGTTGACGAAATTTATGATGTACACCTAATCCCTGGAAAACGAAGAGCCAATATTTTAAATACCCTAACTGACGATCACTATCTGGGTTTAGCAACTCCAGAAAACACATTCTGGGCAAAAAATTAATAATTAAAAAAATATATGAATCATTCCTACGCAAGAAAAATGAGGCATTTGAAGCAGCTAGCCACAAAGCTTCAGCTTGCTTTAAATCAAGAAGAAAAACCTAAAGAACTAGTTCGTCTTTTGGTTTCTAAAATCAAAAGTTTGCTTAATGAGCTGAGGCTGGCGGTATCAGGCTATGACCTTAAGAAGGCAATGGGAGCCGTGGCAGTATTTTTTGGCCTGGCGGTAAGTACCAATGCAAGTGCTCAATTATTTACTACACCAGTGCTTAATCCATTTGGTTTGGATAGTGTATCGTACTATGCTTTGCCAGCGGTGGCTGATCTGGATGGAGACGGAGACTTAGATTTACTAGTAGGTGAAGAGTACGGCAGCTTGCAGTATTTTCAAAATACAGGGACAAAAACAAGCCCTATGTTTGGCGCCCCTGTGCAAAATCCCTTTGGTATATCAGTAACTTCGGCATACTATGTAAGGCCAGTTTTTGCTGATATGGATAATGATGGCGACCAAGATTTAATACTCGGTGATTTTTATGGTGGAGGAATCCTGTATCAACAAAATACAGGTACTGCAACAAGCCCCATGTTTGCGGCAGCAGTAACTAATCCTTTTGGTATCACACCAGTGGCCATTGCTCAATTACCAACTATTGCCGACCTAGATAATGATGGCGATTTGGATATGCTAGTGGGTGAAGAAAATGGAAACATGCGCTATTTTGAAAACACAGGTTCCAAAACCAATCCTATGTTTGCGGCTGGTGTTTTAAATCCCTTTGGGCTTGCACCCACTTATTATTTTGCAGCACCGGCATTTGGGGATGTTGATTTGGATGGCGACTTTGACTTGATGGTAGGGGAGTATTATGGAGCCATTCAATATTTTGAAAATACAGGAACAAAAACCAACCCTGCTTTTGGTGTTGCTCAAAACAATCCCTTTGGTATTGTTTCTACCCTTGATGCTGCATTTCCTGTAATGGCTGATTTTGATGATGATGGAGATCAGGACTTGTTGGTAGGTGAATATTATGGAACGATGAAATACTTCCAAAATTTAGACCCCACTGTCAGTTTATTAGAAAGCCCAGCTTTTGCCTTTTCCCTGTTTCCATCTCCTGCATCTGAGTATTTCAGTATTGTGACACAGGAAACCATTGTGAAAATTGAAATTATCTCTTTGACCGGGCAGTTGGTAGAGCTTATTGAAAAGCCAAAAGAAAGAATAGATATTTCGAAACTAAACAACGGGACTTATCTCGTAAAGCTGTATAATGCTAGCGGAGAAGCCTCGGTAAGAAAGTTGAATAAGATTTAAAACAGCTTATTCACAGCTATTTATTAGGCTAGGTGTCTTGTGTACCTAGCCTAATTTTGTTTGCACCCTTCTGTATTATATCTAATTATAAGGCAAAGGGATTTATATCTTTGTTCATCACAAAAAATAACCAACAAAATGTACGGCAAACTAAAAGAGCACTTACAAGAAGAACTTGACAATATAAAAGCGGACGGACTGTATAAATCGGAGCGCATCATAGAGGGAGAACAGGGGGTAGAAATATGTGTGAACGGAAGCACCGTTCTAAACTTTTGTGCCAACAATTACCTGGGTCTTTCTTCGCACCCACGTGTGATAGAAGCGGCAAAGAAAACTTTGGATACCCATGGTTTTGGAATGTCCTCCGTACGTTTTATTTGCGGTACTCAAGATATCCACAAGGAGCTAGAGCAAAAGATTGCCGACTTTTTAGGAACAGAGGACACTATATTATATGCCGCAGCTTTTGATGCCAATGGTGGTGTTTTTGAACCTTTGCTCTCAGCAGATGATGCCATTATCTCTGACTCATTAAACCATGCATCTATCATAGACGGGGTACGCTTGTGCAAAGCGCAGCGCTATCGCTATAATAATAATGACATGGCTGATTTGGAGGCCAAGCTTATAGAGGCGAAGGATACTGCACGTTTCAAAATGATTGTTACCGATGGAGTTTTCTCAATGGATGGCTATGTAGCACAGTTGGATAAAATATGCGATTTGGCTGAAAAGTATGATGCTCTTGTTATGGTAGATGAATGTCATGCAAGTGGTTTTATAGGAAAAACTGGCCGTGGTACACATGAGCTTAAAAATGTGATGGGGCGAATTGATATTATCACCGGTACTTTAGGTAAAGCCCTTGGCGGTGCTATGGGTGGATTTACTTCGGGTAGGAAAGAAATTGTGGAGATGCTACGTCAGCGCTCGCGCCCGTATTTGTTTTCTAATTCATTAGCACCCGTTATCGTAGGGGCTTCTATTGAGGTGTTTGATATTTTGAGCAAAAGCACAGATCTGAGAGACAAGCTTGAGAATAATGTGAACTACTTTAAAAAAGGTATTAAAGCTGCCGGTTTTGATATAAAGGATGGTGACTCGGCCATAGTGCCTATTATGCTTTATGATGCTGCTTTGAGTCAAGAGTTTGCCAATAAGCTTTTAGAGGAAGGAATTTATGTTATCGGGTTCTTTTATCCGGTGGTTCCCAAAGGGCAGGCCCGTATTCGCGTGCAGTTGTCAGCAGCACATGAAACAGAACATCTTGACAAAGCCATTTCCGCCTTTACCAAAATAGGTAAGGAGCTTGGCGTAATAAAATAATTCCTCAATCAAATGAGAATTGACTTATAAAGGGAATGTAATCTGGTCGGACAGTAGTATCGACCAGATTGCAGATTCCTTAGCAGATAAGGACTTCTGTATAATTGATGATTTTTTGCAGGCTGAGGATGTAATGCGCCTTAAGGAGGTGATGAATCATCATCGCGAGCATGAAGCCTTTCAAAAGGCTGGCATAGGCCAATTGCATAATTTTCAGGTAGATCGCGATATCCGTGGCGATCGTATAAAATGGATTGACAAAGAGGAGGCACTTAGTCCTACTCGAATGTTTCTTGAAAAGATTGAATCCCTTATGCGGGAGCTCAATCGCTGTCTGTTTCTTAGTCTCAAAGATTACGAAACACATTTTGCCATTTACCCCAAAGGCACGTACTACGAAGCTCATATTGATCAATTTCAAAGTTCAGGGGCTCGAAAAATTTCCTTTGCTTTTTATCTTAATGAAAAATGGAAGCTTGGAGATGGTGGAGAATTACGGATTCATTCAGATGATGGCAACCTGGATATAGTGCCACTGTCAGGGCGCATTGCTCTTTTTAGAAGCGACACTGTATTGCACGAGGTGCTGCCAACCCAAGTAGATAGATACAGTATTACAGGATGGATGTTGGATAGGCCAGTTGGAATCACCTTTTTATAAAAATTGTAAAACACGTATTTTTTTGCTTTTTGTATTATCCAAGTCTGTTACTTTGCATCGAATTTCACAATCTAAGTAAGTTGGATGTGTAAATAAAAATGTAATCATGAGAAATAAGTATTTCGATCTAATAGATCAAACCTTTGATTGGCCACAAAAAGAATTTGAGTTGGAAGATGATCAAACTCTGATGTGGAACGGAGTTTATTTAATGGATATCATAAAGCAGTACGGAACTCCATTAAAGGTATCGTACCTGCCCAAAATAAGTGAGCAAATACAGCGAGCCAAGCGCATGTTTAATGTTGCCATAGCAAAGTCGGGCTACGAAGGAGAGTATAACTATTGCTATTGTACCAAGAGCTCTCACTTTTCATTTGTATTAGAGGAGGCCCTAAAGAATGGTATTCATATAGAAACCTCTAGTGCCTTTGATATAAATATAGTTGAGTCTCTATTTGAAAGTGGTAAAATTAGCAAGGATCAATATATTGTGTGCAATGGGTTCAAGCGAAATCAATATGTGGAGAACATTGCTCGCCTGATAAATACGGGATACACGAATGTAATACCTGTAGTAGATAATAAGAATGAGTTGGACTTGTTTGACCAAAGCTTTAAGAATCCAACTAAGCTGGGTATACGTATTGCGTCTGAAGAAGAGCCAAAGTTTGAGTTTTATACTTCCCGATTGGGTTTAGGCTATAAGGATATCGTACCTTTTTATAAAGATAAAATTCAAAACAATAAGAAGTTTGAGCTTAAGATGCTGCATTTTTTCATTAATACTGGAATAAACGATACAGCATACTATTGGAGCGAACTGCTAAAGTGTGTGAATGTATATGTAGAGCTAAAAAAGATTTGTCCAACCCTTGATTCATTGAACATTGGAGGAGGATTCCCAATTAAAAACAGCTTGAATTTTAATTATGATTACGATTATATAGCTGAGCAAATTATTGAACAAATAAAAATGATGTGTAATAGCAAAGGGGTAAAGGAGCCGCACATTTTTACTGAGTTTGGCTCTTTTACTGTAGGAGAAAGTGGTGCTACTTTCTTTTCTATTATCGATCAGAAAAAGCAAAATGATCGTGAGAATTGGAACATGATCGATGGATCTTTTATGACTTCCTTGCCAGATGCATGGGCCATCAATAAGAGGTTTATTATGTTAGCGGTAAATCGCTGGGATGCGGAATATGAAAGAGTTTTGTTAGGTGGCCTTACTTGCGATAGTGATGACTATTACAATAGCGAGCAGCATTCTAATGCGATCTATTTGCCAACCTATAACCCGGATGAAAAACAGATAGTTGGCTTCTTTCATACAGGAGCTTATCAAGAAAGTATAGGAGGATATGGAGGTATACAGCATTGCTTAACACCGGCCCCAAAACATGTAGTAATAGACCGAGATGAGGATGGCGAGGTACGCACAAGATTGTTTGCCAAAGAGCAGAGCTACAAGTCTATGATGAAAATATTGGGATACTAGTGAAATAAATGTTGAATAATTCAAATCAATTTAAAATCTTGCAGAAGGAATAAATATTATGGTTAAAGAAAGAAATACGATATCGAAGTTCATAGAAGAGAATTATCTACACTTTAATGCTGCAGCGCTAATAGATGCCGCAAAGGGATATGAAGAGCACTTGGAGAAAGGTGGAAAGATGATGATTACCCTGGCTGGAGCCATGAGTACAGCTGAGCTAGGAAAGACTTTGGCTGAAATGATTCGTCAGGATAAAGTGCAAATTATTAGTTGCACTGGCGCAAACTTAGAGGAAGACATTATGAACCTTGTGGCACATAAAAGTTATAAGCGTGTGCCCAATTATCGTGATTTGAGCCCCAAAGAGGAGCGCGAATTACTAGATGGAGGATTCAATAGAGTAACCGATACTTGTATACCAGAAGAGGAGGCCTTTAGAAGATTGCAAGCACATATTGAGAAAATATGGAAAGATGCTGAAGCAAATGGCGAGCGCTACTTGCCTCATGAGTACATGTACAAAATGTTGCTGAGCGGAGATTTGGAGCAGTATTACGAGATAGACCCAAAGAATAGCTGGATGCTAGCTGCAGCCGAAAAAAACCTTCCTATTATCTGTCCCGGATGGGAGGATAGCACTATGGGAAATATATTTGCTTCGTACTGTGTGAAGGGAGAACTTACTCCTACCACAGTAAAAAGCGGGATAGAATATATGACTTGGTTGGCTGACTGGTATGTGAAAAACTCTGAAGGCCATGGCGTTGGTTTTTTCCAAATAGGCGGAGGTATAGCGGGCGATTTTCCAATTTGCGTGGTACCTATGCTTTATCAGGATTTAGAGATGGAAGAGATTCCTTTTTGGAGTTACTTTTGCCAAATATCAGATTCTACTACCAGCTACGGCTCGTATTCAGGAGCTGTGCCAAATGAGAAAATAACCTGGGGAAAGCTAGATATTGATACCCCAAAATTTATAATTGAATCGGATGCCACTATTGTTGCTCCTTTAGTTTTTGCATGGCTTTTAAACTACTAAACACAATGATATATAGTTATGAAACAAAACCCACAGCCACAGAAAAGAGTCATTATTGACTATAAAAATATAACTCCCGAAATCTTGGAGTTATTAACCCAAAGGTTTCCGTACGGATATGATTCTGAAGACATCATTAAGTTTAAGAATGCCGCTGGAGATAATGTATCGGCATTACCTATACAAACCACTGACGCTTATTACTTAATAAAGGTAAGTGTAGAAATGGATCGAAAAATCGAGAATTTCCTTGACGATGATGACGATTCGGATGATGATACGGATACCGATGCTGACTTGGAGGCTCCAGAAGAAGTAGACGAAGATTAAACCTAAAAGGGTAGTAATAACAAAAGAAGGCGTTCAATTGAACGCCTTC
>JAUICR010000230.1 GCA_030427785.1 Bacteroidia bacterium
CCCTTTAGTACGTGAAAGGCTTTATCTAATTTTTCCTGTAAATTATCGAACATGCTTATCGCTGATTTTTGAAGGTTGCAAAATTAAACTTTGATTTTTGGTTGACCGAATAAAATGAAAGGTCTAGGGTAAATCCATGGACTAAATAATATCACATATCGATCTCGACTGTACACAGTAGCCTCTAGTAGACTTTTATTGCTTACAGATTTGGGGATAGATCGTTTTTAGATAGTATTCGAGCAATTGTTCCAGAACTATTGAAAAGAGTGTCACCAATCATGAAAACCCAATCTATGTTGTTGTTTCGTTCTTCTTTGTTCTGTCTAATTCTGAATCCGTTATCTAGTTTTTGCCAGGTACCACTAAATTTTTGAGTTCCTCCGATGGAACGCCAATAAATGGTATAATTATTATCAGAAAATTTCAAAAACTTAAAACTATTCATTGTTCCTCCTCCAAGTCCATAATAAAGAAGATCATTTCTTGAGCTAATTAATCTTTCCACAGCTTCCTTAGTGCAATTGAAAATTGCTAAAGAGCTATCTGATGAGTTACCAAACTCCGTTTGATTTATTGATTCCAAATCATATAACATTTGAATTTTATCGCTGTTAACTTTATTAATTCTTTCTAATTCAAGATAAGTAAGTCTAATTATCTCTAAACGGTCTTCGTAGCAAAGTGCGGAATAGTCATGTTTCATTAACTTTAAAAAGCCGAATTTCTCATACTTATCTTCTTTAATTTCTTGATAAATAGGGTCCTTGCACGAATCAATTTTCGAACAACTAATCAAAATAATCGAGATTATTATTATTCTGAAGATATTGTAGTTCGTCATTTAATGATCTTTAACTTATTATATTCTACATCCTTTTTGGCACTGTAATCCCCAACAGTCCCATCGCCATTTTTACTACTTCAGCTGTTTGAGCTGATAAGTGAATTCTAAATAGAACCGCTGATTCGTTTTCATCCGTAAAGATGGGCAGCTGCTGGTAAAAGGCGTTGTAGGCTTTCACCAAATCATAGGTATAATTAGCAATTTGAGCCGGGCTCAATTCCTCAGCCGCTACTTGCACTACTTCAGGAAACTGAACTAAGAACTTAATAAGCTCGCGCTCTACTCCTGCCAGGCTCGTGTAAGTGCTAGCATTAAAATCTTTTTCAAGTAAACCATCTTTTTCTGCTCTTCTTAATAAAGACTTAATACGCGCATGCGTGTATTGAATAAATGGCCCTGTGTTCCCCTGAAAGTCAATAGACTCAGCAGGATTGAACATCATTCGTTTTTTTGGATCTACCTTAAGTATAAAGTATTTCAAAGCACCCATACCTACCATATTGTAGAGGTTGGTTTTTTCCTCTTCCGTCATGCCCTCGGTTTTACCAAGTTCCTCCGAAATCTCTTTGGCTGTATCAATTTGCTCTTGCATAAGGTCATCAGCATCTACTACTGTTCCTTCACGCGATTTCATTTTACCTGTAGGTAAATCTACCATCCCATAAGAAAGGTGGTATAAATGCTCAGCCCAGGCATATCCAAGCTTTTTGAGGATAATAAACAGGACCTTAAAGTGATAGTCTTGCTCATTGCCTACAGTATAAATCATTCCGTTGATGGCAAAATCTTCGGCACGCTGTATGGCCGTTCCTATATCCTGTGTCATATACACACTGGTGCCATCGCTGCGTAATAGGATCTTTCTATCCAGACCTTCGGCTGTTAAGTCAATCCAAACCGAACCATCTGGGTCTTTTTCAAATACGCCTTTGGCCAGTCCTTCTTCCACTACTTTTTTTCCTAGTAAGTAAGTATCACTTTCGTAATAAAGCTTCTGAAAGTCAACGCCCATAGTTTTGTACGTTTTATCAAAACCATCATACACCCAGCCGTTCATTTTCTTCCAAAGGGCTACAACCTCTTCATCACCTTGCTCCCATTTTTTGAGCATTTCGCGGGCGGCCAATATTATAGGAGCTTGTTCTTTAGCTTCTTTTTCCTCTAGGCCTTCGTTTACAAGGCTTTCAATTTCCTTCTTGTATTCCTGATCAAACTTCACATAATAGTTACCTACCAGCTTATCACCTTTGACCCCTGTAGAATCTGGTGTTTCACCATTTCCCCATCTCTGCCAAGCCAACATACTTTTACAGATGTGAATCCCGCGGTCATTAATTATTTGGGTTTTAATTATGTCTTTGCCAGCAGCCTTTAATATTTCAGAAACCGAGTATCCTAACAGTATATTTCGAACATGGCCCAGGTGCAAGGGCTTATTGGTATTGGGCGAAGAATACTCTACCATTATGGTTTCATTCTTCTTTTCGCCTTTACCGTAGTTTTCGGTTTTCAAAATTTCACCAAACTTCTCCAACCATACAGTATCTGCAATAACTAAATTGAGAAAGCCTTTGATTACATTAAAATCAGCAATAAAAGAAACATGCTCTTTTAAATATTCGCCTATTTCCTGCGAGGTTTGCTCAGGCCCTTTTCGGCTGGCTTTCAGATAAGGGAACACCACTAAGGTTACATCTCCAACAAAATCCTTTCGAGTCTGCTGGAGCTCTAAGTCTTTAATTTCTAATAAATAAAGACTCTTTAGTGCCTTTATAACTTCAGCTTGTAGCTGACTATTTAAATCAATCATTTATCCCTTTACTTTCTGTTCTATTTTTTCAATTACAGGCTTTATTACTCTAAAGGCCGCCTCTGCCATTGCATTTCCTTTATCATCTAGCAATGGATTTATTTCGGTGGTTTCAAAACAGCAAAGCCTATCGTCATCTACTAAGTTCAATAGTAACTCTTGCGCTTCTTCTTCTGACAATCCATGAGGAACTGGCGTACCTGTACCTATGCTGATACTAGGATCCATGCTATCCACATCAAAGGAAACATATATTAAGTCACAATCTTTTAAATGCTCTAAAGCCTTATCAGCAGTAGCTTTTACGCCTATAGCTCGCATTTCATCTACTGTTACATTTGGGATATTGTGACGGGCCATAATTGCCTCTTCTGGTGCTTCAGTATCGCGCACACCCACGAAGAAAAGATCTGAGTGCTTTATCCTGGGTGTTGCTCCTTTAAGTTGATTCCAAAAAACTGAAACCTCGGCATGAGGCTCATTATTCTTGCATTCAAGATTATCATCGCTAAGTGCTGTGGCTAAAGGCATTCCATGAATGTTGCCCGATGGACTTGTATAAGGCGAGTGCAAATCTGCATGTGCGTCTATCCAAATAACCCCCAATCGCTTATTGGGATAGGCTTTTTTAATACCTGCTATGGTTCCACCAGCATTGCTGTGATCTCCTGAAATAAGAACCGGAAAGTTTTCGCGCTGATATTGATTCAGCAATTCTTTAGAAATATACTCGTACATCTTTACAACACCATCCAAGTGCTTTGCGAATTTGAAATCCGCTTTTTTGTACAAACGAGAATTGAGCGTTTCAATATCAATAGGTTCTCTATTTTCAAAAAATGCCGGAGCCTGATGCAAACTCGCTATTCGGAGCGCATCAAATCCTAATGATGATCCGCGAGTGCCGGCACCAAGCTCTGATTTAACCGATACTATCTGTACTTTCTTAAACATAGACTCTTGTTTTTTGGGATGGCAAATTTAGGTAAAGCCTTGGCTCTTTCTAGCAACTCTAATCCTATAAATAATGCTATTGGCTTTCTGTTTTTTTATTTGACATTAAATAAACATTGAATGTGTATAATCTCCCAATTAATATGGAGGCTGTAGCGTTTATGTTCTTATTTTTGACCCTTAATTTTTCTCGCTAAATGGCCAAAAAGGCAAAAGCCAAATCCAACAAGCTTAAAAACTTTAGAGATGCGATGTCGCGTTTCTTTAGCAATCAAACAAATCACACCGTTTTTGGGATATTCCTAATATTTCTAGCGGTATTCTTGTTTGGAGCTTTTGTATCCTATCTAGTCAATTGGAAAGAGGATCAAAGTTTATTGGACGCGGGTTTTTTTGAGTTGGTATCCAATAAAGATTTGGAGATACACAATGTATTGGGCAAGATAGGTGCAGCTACGGGTCATCAGTTTATTTATAACTGGTTTGGCCTGGCGGCTTTCTTTATTCCGTGGATGCTATTGTTATTGGGCCTTAGAATTAGCATGCGCGTAAAAATCCTTCACCTTGTTAGGCAATTGGGAGGCATCTTATTCTTTTTGATATGGACACCTGCATTCATGGCCTATTTCTTTGGTGGGATTCCGGTATTGGCGGGGGCATCGGGCTTTTTTACCGTAGCTAAGTTGTACAATTTGGCGGGTGGTGTAGGAACCTTTTTTATTCTTCTTTTTTCAATTTTAATATTTATAACCATTCGTTTTGGTTTAACTCCAGATAAGATTCGTTCTTACCTAGATAAATTTAAGCAGGAAGCAAAACGTACTCCTGAAGAATCTGACCTTAGCACTAATGAGCCTCTACCTCCTGCGGTGCTGGAAGAGCCGCCAAGTACTATGGAAGTTAGTTTTGATGAAGACGATACGCCAGAGCCTAAGGAAGAATTTGAGCCCGTAGTGATAGAAACTGTACAAGAGCCTAAGAAAGAGGAGATAGCAGAATTGACTTCGGGTGACGAGAGTTTTGAAATAGAGAAAAAAGAAGAAGAGGAAGAGCTATCCGAAAAAGAGATAAATAGCAAGCTTAAGGAGTTTGGGGAGTATGACCCAAAGCTGGATCTTTCGAAGTTTAAGTTACCCCCTATCGATTTATTGCGCGAGTTTCAGCAAAGCGGCATTAGCATTAATCAAGAAGAGCTAGAGGCCAATAAGAATAAAATTGTAGAAACGCTCAATAACTACAACATTGAGATTTCTAAGATTAAAGCAACTATCGGTCCTACGGTTACACTTTACGAAATAGTACCTGCTGCGGGTGTTCGTATAAGTAAGATCAAGAATTTGGAAGACGATATA
>JAUICR010000231.1 GCA_030427785.1 Bacteroidia bacterium
ATGGAATATTGTAGATTCTATTGATATCTCAACCACAGGCTGGCAAAGAATGCTTTATGACCTTACTGGTCATACGTACGGATCGAACTTAGTTAAGATTAGATTTAGAGCTGAATCTGGTGGCTCGGGCTCAGATTTCTACGGTGATAATGGTATTGATGATGTAACTGTAGATGAGTACTCAACCTTATTATGTGCAGCACCTCAGGTAGCACCGTATGTTGAAAGCTTTGATGCAAACAGTACACCTCAATGCTGGAGCCAATCCGCTACTAGCGGGGGTCCATGGAATTTCAGTACAGGATCAGGTGTTAATACATCAAACTGTGCTGGCCCATCTGACCATACGGGTAACGCTGGGTATTTTGCATGGATGGATCAGTCTAGCTCTGATGCGGGTGTGATTTTACAAATGCCAGTAGTGGATATTTCTGCCTTGACAGTGCCTTACCTAGATTTTTATTACTGGATGTGTGGTGTGGGTTATACACCTACAAACAAAACATACATTGAGGCATTTGATGGAACCAACTGGAACTTGTTTGATAGTATAACTACCGCTACTAATGGTTGGGAAAACAAAGGCTTTATTCTAACAAGTGCTGTTTACAACACTAGTTTGGTACAACTGCGCTTCAGAGCTGAATCAGGCGGAGCCAGTTTAGATTTTTATGGAGATAATGTAATTGATGATGTGAGTATAATTGAAGCACCCTCATGTTTCCTTCCATCTGCTTTAGGTGCTACCAATGTAGGAACTACTACCGCAGATATTTACTGGACCACTGGTGGAGCAACTAACTGGAATGTAGAATATGGCATTGTTGGCTTTACACCAGGTACGGGAACTATGATGGCTTCTACTAATGATACACTGTCACTTACAGGCCTTTCAAATTCATCCATCTATGAGTTTTATGTTCAGGATAGTTGTGGAGTAGCCGATGTAAGTGCATGGGCAGGTCCTTTTTCTTTCGTTACTCTTTGTGGCGTCATTCTACCTCCTAGTATGGAAGATTTTAACAACGGTTTCCCTGCTAATTGCTGGGAAGAGGCTGATGGTGGAACACCGCTCACAGGTCCTACTACATTAGGAACTGGTGCTTGGGGAGATGACGGATTTGGTAACGTTGGTACCTCTGGAGCTCCTCGAATTAACCTATGGAACACAGGTGACGAAGACTGGGTATTAAGTCCTTTCTACGATTTATCTGGAGGAAATTGGAGTGCAGAATTTGATTTTGGAGTTTTCTTGTATGCCAATACAGGCGTGGGTACTTTAGGATCAGATGATCAAGTTCAGTTCCTTATCAGTTTGGATACAGGTGCCACATGGACCATGTTAGCTTTATTTGATTCAAGCTACGTGACTGCTCCAGGAGGAAACCATGAGTCTATTAGCTTATCAGCTTATACAGGTAGTGTAGTAATGTTTGCTATGTGGGCTACAGAAGGTACCGTGGATGACCCTGAGGATAATGATATATTCTTTGACAATTTTGCTATTGTTGATCCATGCGCTACCATTATGGCACCATATGTTGAGAATTTCGATGTTAACGCAACTCCTGCATGTTGGAGCCAATCTGCTACTACTGGTGGCCCATGGGCATTCAGTACAGGTTCGGGTGTTAACACGGTGACTTGTTCAGGTCCAAGCGACCACACAGGTAACTCAGGGTATTTTGCCTGGATGGATCATTCAGGAGGTGATGCAGGAGTAATCCTGGAAATGCCAATGATAAATGTATCAGCTTTAACTGTACCTTATCTTGATTTTTACTATTGGATGTGTGGTTCAGGTTACACCCCAATAAACCCGCTTTATATCGAAACGTTTGATGGAACAAATTGGACGGTATTTGATAGCATTGTTCAAGGAACAGCAGGCTGGGAAGAATTTGGATATGATCTTACGTCTGTTGTTTATAATACGGATAAAGTAAAAGTTCGATTCAGAACAGAAAGTGGAGGTAGCGGTGTAGATTTCTATGGAGATCCGGTATTGGACGATATAGGAATTATTGAGGCTCCTTCTTGTTTTGCGCCTACAGCGCTTGGCGTTGCTAATGTAGGCACTACTACAACTGATCTATACTGGACCACTGGTGGAGCTGCTAATTGGAATGTAGAGTACGGAACGGCTGGATTTACGCCAGGTACCGGTACCATGGTAAACTCTACAAATGATACATTAGGTATTAGTTCATTAACTGCAGCTATGGCTTACGAATTTTATGTTCGTGACTCCTGTGCTGTGGGTGATGTATCCGTGTGGGTTGGCCCATTTGCTTTTTCTACAGCAGTATGTCCACCGGCAAATGCTTGTACTTATACGGCAGAGCTTAGAGACACTTATGGTGATGCGTGGAACGGTGGTGAAGTAACTGTTTGGCAAAATGGTATTGCTGTTCAAGTGCTGACTTATCCAGTAATCAATGGAGGTCAAAATGATACTCTATTGGTAGTTCCAGTACAGATTTGTGATAGCTTAAATACTGTTGTTACAATCAGCGCCTTAGGAAGCTTCTCTAGTGAAATTGGTGTTAGATTAATGACTCCATTAAGTACTGTAGCTGGAAATCATACTGCAACGGGTGGTTTGTCAGCTGGCGATACACTATTTAGCTTTATGTCTTCTTGTGCACAACCTGCCTGTGCTGCCCCATCGGCATTGGGTGCCACTAGTATAACATCAAGCAGCGCAAGTATATTCTGGATGTCAGGAGGTGCTGCTAACTGGAATGTACAGTATGATACTACTGGTTTTGCATTAGGTATGGGTATGATGGTTTCTGCTACTAATGATACTATTTCATTGTCAGGACTTATGGCCAATACAACATACCAGTTTTATGTACAGGACTCTTGTGGTGTTGGTAACGTAAGCTCTTGGACTGGACCATTTAGCTTTACAACCAATTGTGTTACTGCCACATTACCATTTGTTGAGACATCTGAGCCTGGTACTAGTACCACATTAGGTTGTTGGTCTGTTCAAACTGGCTGGGCACTATCGTTAAATGGAGGTTATGGAAACAGTGCAACAAGTTTCATTTTCCCATTTTATAGTTTAGGAACAGGAAGTAGTGCCTTTTCTCCACAGTTTACTTCTGTACCTGCTGGATATCAGTTGAGCTTCGATCACGCTTATGCCACCTATACTGGTGGAGAAGTTGATTCTCTTGAAGTTTTCTATTCTACAGATAGTGGAGCTACTTATACACTACTTACCGTTTTAGCTGGGGGTGCTACAGGTCCATTGGCCACAGCTGCACCTACTTCAAGTAGTTTTGTGCCTACATCTAGTCAATGGGCTTCTTATTCGATTTCCCTGCCTGCTGGCGTAAACAAGTTGCGTTTTGATGCGATTTCAGATTTTGGAAATAACCTTTATCTTGATAACATATCGGTTGCACTACCACCAGCTTGTCCTGCGCCATCTGCATTGGGCTCATTTAATTTAGCTCAAACCTCAGCTGATATTTATTGGACTAAAGGTTCTGTAGGTGCAACTTCAATTGTGGAATATGGTCCTACTGGTTTTACACCGGGAACAGGAACACTAGTAATTGCTACAAATGATACCATTACCTTAACAGGATTAACTGCTTCAACTATGTATGACTTCTGCGTAACAGATAGTTGTGGAGTTGGAAATGTGAGCACAACTTTTTGTTCAAGTTTTACAACAAGTTGTGGCGCTCTAGTAGCACCTTTCTTTGAAAGTTTTGACGGAACCACATTGCCACTGTGCTGGAGTGATACTGCTATTACAGGAGGCCCATGGGTATTTGGAGGTGCAGGAACTAACTCTGTAAACTGTGCGCCAGCTACAGACCATACCGGAAATTCGGGTAATTACGCTTGGATGGATCAGTCTGGATCTGATGCAGGAGTAGTAATGGAAACTCCAGTTGTGGATGTTTCAGCACTGACAGTTCCAACACTAGATTTTTTCTATTGGATGTGCGGTTCAGGTTATACACCTATCAATAAAACTTTCCTTGAGTACTGGAGTGGTTCTGCTTGGGTTGTTTTTGATAGCCTGGTAAATGCTACTACAGGTTGGGAGTACCAAGACTACAGCTTGGTGGGTAGAACGTATTCTACAGGTTTAGTAAAAATTCGTTTCCGTGCAGAAAGCGGTGGATCTGGAAGTGACTTTTACGGAGATAATGCGATTGATGATGTATCCATAAGAGAACTTCCACTTTGTTTAGACCCATCCGGCCTTATGGCAAATGGTGCTACGTTAAACTCTGTAAGCTTATCTTGGGCTAGTGATACAGGAATTACGGCTTCTGTTATAGAGTATGGCCCAACAGGCTTTACCCCAGGTACAGGAACGTATGTAGCCGCTATGCCAAATGGAGGTACAGTAACAGGGCTTTCAGCAGGAACATGTTATGATTTCTATGCAACAGATTCTTGTGGAACTTCAGTATTGGCTTGGTTAGGCCCAATAAATGTGTGTACTATGGCACCATGTACTGTTACAGGTATGCCAACAGGCGTAATGGGCGACACCACCGGTTGTGGAGGTGGAGCAGTTACTTTAACCACCAGTAGTACAGGAAACATTGCTTGGCTAAGAGGTACTGAGGTAGTAGGTAGCGGCTCATCACATGTCGATAGTGTAAGCTTTACCACCACCTTTAATGCGGTAAACTATAATACAGCCGGACCTGGAGTTCATGTAGGACCAACGCCAACGGCATTAGCTGGAGGCTTTGGAAACTTTAATAATGGACAATGGATAACTGTAATGGACACAATTGTTCTTGATAGTTTCACCGTTCGTTCTAATGGTTTTGTTAGAGCCGAAATGATGGTTTGGGATGCTGATACGGCTATTGATAGACCAATTCAGAGAAGCCCAATGTTTACAACACCAGCCACGGGTACAGTAAGTACTCAAATTTATA
>JAUICR010000232.1 GCA_030427785.1 Bacteroidia bacterium
TAAGAGATCTTCGTGTGTGTTAAAATCTTGAAACTTCAACTCAAGATTGCAGTGTTCCTCTATAAATGTATTGAGTCTTCGATACACCAATATCTCGGCTCCCATTTTCATGAGCTCCTGATGTAGAGTCTCAATAAAAGGCCGAGTATCAGGACTGATAAGCTTGCCAAAAACAGCTACCCTCATTTACTTAAATATTAAGGTAATTCATAAAGGCATCGTAGCGATCGCTTGCATCGTCCTCAAAAAGGCTTGTGTGATAAGCCTCCAAAACCTCGTAGTTAAACCGATCAAAAGATTTAATAATACGTGTAAGATCCATTTGATTTAACTTAAGGCACAAACAGATGGTGTCTTTTTCTTGAGCGCTTGCCACATATAGCCCCATAATCCTAGCATCTTCTGACTCTACTATTTGGGCTATCTGGGTTAGGTGATAGTCTCGTTTTTCTATTTTCAAAACCAACACACCCCCAGGCTCCGAAAATCCCGGTTCTGCTCCAATGTCCTGAAGTAATTCTGCAGACGATAAATACCCTTTATAGTTTCGCTCAGCATCTATCACAGGAAGTAAGCTCAGATTGCCTTTACTGATAATGGCTATCGCCTCAAACAAATGACTTGACTCCAACACATGAAAGGGAGCTATCAATCGCTCATGCTGACCCAATGTGTCGCTTTCATTCTCCACCTCCAACAAGTCATCTTCGCTGATAACACCAAGGTACTTTTGCACATCATTTACCACCGGAAGCTGCGAAAATTTCAGCTCTTCCATAGCATCCAATATAGTATTCACCCCTTCTTTAAGAAGCAGTGGTTTGATATCGTTTAATAGATGTTTCTGTACCTTCATAATAACAAAGCAAAACTAAGGTTTTTATATTTGCGCCATATGACAAAACTTAGCGTAAACATTAATAAAATAGCCACTTTGCGCAATGCACGAGGCGGCAATGTACCCAACCTTTTAGAGGTTGCAGCTGACTGTGAACGATTTGGAGCCCAAGGCATCACAGTGCACCCCCGACCTGATGAAAGACACATACGATATCAAGACGTATATGACCTTAAAAATATTGTAACCACTGAGTTTAATATTGAAGGGTATCCTTCTGAGGATTTTATCAAAATGGTACTAGAGGTAAAGCCCGAACAGGTAACCTTAGTTCCCGATCCGCCAGATGCCATTACTTCTAATGCAGGATGGGATACTGTAGAGCACGAAGATTTCTTAAAATCAGTAATTGCAAGATTCAAAGAAAGTGACATTCGCGTTTCGGTATTTATTGAATGTAATGAAGACCTAATAGAAGGAGCGGCTACATGTGGTGCCGATAGAATAGAATTGTATACCGAAGATTATGCTAAGGGATTTCTCAAAGATCCTGAAAACGCTGTGGCTCCTTATACCGAGGCAGCACGTATTGCCACTTCCTTTGGATTAGGCATAAATGCCGGCCACGATCTGGACAAAGACAATCTTAATTATTTTGCCCAAAACGTACCCAATCTATTAGAGGTTTCTATCGGTCATGCCTTAATTTCGGATGCACTATATCTTGGGCTTGAAAATACAATAGGTATTTACCGCAGAAAACTCGAAATTTAATTCATGATAAAACCACCAGCCCTTAACTACGGAGATAGCATTGGATTAGTTGCCACAGCAAGAAAAATTAGCCGCAAGGAACTGCAAGTAGCAATTAATATACTTGAGGAATGGGGTTTATCTGTTCAGTTAGCGCCAAATCTATTCAAAGCAGAAAATCAGTTTGCAGGCTCTGATGCACAGCGGCTTAGTGATATTCAATCCTTTATAGATAATCCGGAGATTAAGGCCATATTATGTGTAAGAGGCGGGTATGGCACCGTGCGTATTGTAGATCAAATTAACTTTCTGCCACTCATAGAAAGCCCTAAATGGATAGGTGGCTATAGTGATGTTTCAGTAATAGTCAATAAATTAAGTCGCCTGAGGATAGAATCTCTTCACTGCAGTATGCCCATCAATTTTGAGAAAAACTCAGAAATGGCACTTGATAGTATTCGAAAAGCGCTGTTTGGAGAAGCACTAAACTACACGATACCCAACCACCCGCTCAACACCCTAGGGGTAGGCAAAGGTGCTATTACTGGCGGAAACTTATCCATGCTATACAGTCAGATGGGTTCGGATAGCGCCTTAAAAACCGATGGATGCATTCTATTTTTAGAAGACCTAGACGAGTATTTATATCATATTGACAGGATGATGTATGGACTGAAAAGGAGTGGTTATTTTGAAAACTTAGCAGGAGTAATAGTTGGCAGCATGAGCGACATGAACGACAACACAATTCCCTTTGGCGAATCAGCTTATGAAATTATTCATCGTCATTTTAAAGATTACTCCTTTCCCGTTTGCTTTGGTTTTCCAGCGGGCCACCAAGATGACAATCGAACGTTGATTTTTTCGCGCCAGGCAACTTTGGAGGTTGAAGCAAATCAAGTAAACTTGAGCTACCATGGCTGAGCATTATGACTTAGGCATTCAAGGCGAAGATGATGCGGTAGCATATTTAATAAAAAAAGGCTATCGGATAAAACTTAGAAATTACCGATTTGCCAAAGCCGAAATAGACATCATAGCCGAAAATGACGATTGGGTAGTAATGGTAGAAGTAAAAACCCGTACCAATGATTCATTTGGCAACCCCGAAGACTTTGTGAGCAGAAAAAAACAGAAGCACTTGATACGAGCTGCCAATCACTATGCTGAAGCTTTTGACATAACTAAGGATATTCGCTTTGACATTATTAGCATTTTATTGCAACCAACCTATTCTTTGGAACATATAGAAGAAGCTTTTTACCCTTAATAATCATCATTGTATGGCTTACTTTTGCAAAAAAAATAAATCATGCGCAGCGGGAGAAAGGATCAAGGCAAAAAAGGAGCAGACAAGCCAAAATCGTTTAAAAAATCGGGGACGGGAAAGACCGGTACCTCTAAACCAAGGGTAGGAAAGTCGTCCGCACGAAAATCAGCCGATGCAAAACGCCCTGGCGCTGCTTATCCAAAAAAACCCCACAGAACCTTTAAACCCAGACCTGCTGCAAAACCACAATCCACAAGTGCCGATACGGGTATGACTCGCCTTAATAAATACCTGGCCAACGCAGGAGTGGCTTCCAGGCGAGAAAGCGACCAACTTATAAAAACCGGACTTGTAGAAGTAAACGGAAAAGTGGTTACCGAAATGGGCCACAAAGTGTCTCCTACAGATGTGGTTCGTTTTAACGGCACCGAACTAAAAACTGAAAAGAAAGTATACTTGGTGCTTAATAAGCCAAAAGGCTTTATCACCACCGTAGATGATCCTAAAGCTAGAAAAACTGTGATGGAGCTTGTGGCCAATGCTGGCCCGGAAAGAATTTACCCGGTAGGTAGATTGGATAGAAAAACCACTGGCGTGCTTATGTTTACCAACGATGGTGAATTGGCCACCAAACTATCGCACCCTTCTACCGGAGCAAGAAAGATATATGATATTACTCTAGACAAGAAGCTAACTACTGCCGATTTCTCTAAAATACAAAATGGGCTGGAGCTGGAAGATGGCCCAATAAAGGTGGATGAAATAGCCTTTGTAGAGGGTAAAACACGCAACTATGTAGGCATTACTATCCACAGTGGAAAGAACAGGATTATCAGAAGAATCTTTGAAAGCTTAGGATATGAGGTGGTAAAACTTGATCGAGTATATTTTGCGGGTCTTACCAAAAAGACCTTGAACCGCGGCCAATGGCGCAAGCTTGACCCTAAAGAGGTGAGCTTCTTGAAAATGCAGTAGGCTCTAAATGGAGCCCAAAACAATATTATCACTACTATTAGTCGTTGTCCTGTTCTATTTCAGGTATGGGCCTGGAAGCAGATTGTTTAAGAAAAAATCTCACCATCACATAGTTCCTCCAATTGATAAAACTATTGATAAGGAACAAGTTTCATCTGAACCCAACGAGAATCCTAAGCAACAGCTCTAATCCTGCCAAGGGGCTTGTTTTAAAAACCACTTAAAGTGTGGTACTTAACAAATCAGTATTTACTTATACGTTAAGGAAAATCCTATTTTTGAATCAGAAGAGTCATCACATTTTGTGTGACTTATAAATGGTAAATAAAATTACTTTTTGACTTTATTTAGCTACCGGCAAACATTTACAAAAATGATGAAAATCAGATATTCTAAAGAACGATTAAATAGTAATTTAAGAATAGGGATATTCTTTATATCAATTGGAATTATTCTCGTTTTACTCTCTTTTGTAATTGGCGAATGGAAAGAAATATCAATTCTATCAGTTGGAGTTGGTCAAATTGGAGCCGGAATTTTTACGTTAATTCTCTATTATTTTGACAACAGAAAACAATATTTGACCCTGGAAAATGGAGAGCTGACAAAAAACACGCTACGCCCCAAAAAAATAAAACTTAAAGAAATAAAGTCGATAAGAGAATTTGCTGGTGACCTAAAGCTTATCACAGACAAGACTGAACTTGTGATTGACTCTCAAATTATCGAACCGAATTCTCTTGTGGAATTGAAAAATGAATTGAAAAATTATAATCTGAAATAAAAACTCCGCCACCACTCGAATCCTTTCGCGTGGTTGTTACAATAAGTTACTCGAAAGGTTTTGCGCTGCAGCAAGGGCATCCTTATACGTTAAGGAAAATCCTATTTTTGAATCAGAAGAGTCATCCGTTTTGTGTGACTTATAAAGTGTGAATAAAATCACTTTTTGACTTTATTTAGTTGTTGGTAGCAATAAAAAAATGAAATCCACTTTTCTGACAATAATCCTTAGTTCAACTTTTCTATTCAATTATGTACAAGAATCATTCA
>JAUICR010000233.1 GCA_030427785.1 Bacteroidia bacterium
AGCTTATAGCTAAATATACTTACCTCATTCAGTAAATAGTTTTGCTCTTCCATTTTTATTATCACATCGGTAAGAGCAGTGCTGCTATCGTTGTACACAAAGTATAAATACTTGTACGAAATATTAGAAAAAACTATGGTGTCGCCCCATTGTAACTGAATTTTAAAATTCCCATTCATGTCCGTTAAAGTTCCTTTAAAATTTCGCTTGTTAATAACGTGGGTCGAGGGAATGGTTTCAATACTAGCACCATCTACCACTGTTCCACTTAAAATTTGAGCGTTACTATTGGTGGTGCAAAAAACGATGACAACTAAAACAATAAAATTCTTAAGGAAATGCAGCATCTAATTTTATCTTTGGGCACCCATAAAACGAGGCAATACTGGGAGCCTTAAACTTGTAAGCAACAATAATACAAAACCAATCATGTCAGACGATAAGAAAGTAATTTTTTCAATGAGTGGGGTTAGCAAAACCTATTCCTCAAATAATAAAACAGTTCTAAAAAATATTTACCTAAGCTTTTTCTATGGTGCCAAAATAGGTATCCTGGGTCTTAACGGTTCAGGTAAGTCTACATTGCTTAAAATTATAGCGGGTCTCGAAAAAAATTATCAGGGAGATGTAGTTTTCTCTCCTGGTTATAAAGTAGGATACCTAAGTCAGGAGCCAGATTTGGATGAATCGAAAACGGTAATTGATATCGTAAAAGAAGGTGCTCAGGAAACCGTGGACATCCTTGCGGAGTACAACAAAATCAATGATGATTTTGGTTTGCCAGAGGTATATGAAGATGGGGATAAGATGGATAAGCTGATGGCACGCCAAGCAGAACTTCAAGATAAAATAGATGCTAGCAATGCATGGGAACTGGATACAATGCTTAACCGAGCGATGGATGCATTGCGCTGCCCTGAACCGGATACACCTATTAGTGTGCTATCGGGTGGTGAGCGCAGGAGAGTGGCACTTTGCCGCCTGTTGATTCAGCAGCCAGAAATATTACTACTGGATGAGCCTACCAACCATTTAGATGCTGAGTCGGTACATTGGCTGGAGCAGCATTTGCAGCAGTATAAAGGAACTGTGATAGCTGTGACTCACGACCGTTATTTCTTGGATAATGTAGCGGGTTGGATTTTGGAATTGGATAGAGGCGAAGGAATTCCCTGGAAAGGAAACTACAGCAGCTGGTTAGATCAAAAATCGAAGAGGCTGAAGCAAGAAGAGAAGCAGGAGAGCAAACGTAGAAAAACACTGGAACGAGAGCTGGAATGGGTGCGTATGGGTGCCAAAGGCCGTCAGGCAAAAGGAAAGGCTCGTTTGAATAACTACAACCAATTGCTAAGCCAGGAGCAAAAAGAGAAGGAAGAAAGATTGGAGATTTTTATACCTAATGGTCCGCGCCTGGGTAGCAATGTGATAGATGCCGTGCATGTAAAAAAGGCATTTGGCGACAAGCTACTTTATGATGATTTGAACTTTAGCCTTCCACCAGCAGGTATCGTGGGTATTATTGGGCCAAACGGTGCTGGTAAAACCACCATTTTTAAAATGATAATGGGACAACTACAGCCGGATGCGGGAACCTTTGAAGTAGGAGAAACTGTGAAGCTTGGCTATGTAGATCAATCGCATAAAGACTTGGTAGCTGAAAAATCGATTTACGAAATTATTTCGCAGGGAAATGAGGAAATAGAAATAGGAGACCGAAAATTGAATGCTCGTGCGTACTTAAGCCGTTTCAATTTTGCCGGTGGCGACCAGGGAAAGAAAGTAGGGGTGCTGTCGGGTGGTGAGCGAAATAGGCTGCACCTGGCCATGGCGCTAAAGGAAGGCGGAAACGTTTTGCTACTGGATGAGCCTACTAACGATTTGGATGTAAACACGCTGAGAGCGTTGGAAGAAGCGCTGGAAAACTTTGCCGGATGTGCCGTAGTAATTAGTCACGACCGTTGGTTCTTAGATCGTATTTGTACGCACATACTAGCTTTTGAAGGAAACTCTGAAGTGTATTATTTTGAAGGTGGCTACAGCGATTATGAAGAAAATAAGAAGAAACGCCTTGGCGATGTAGACCCAACTCGTATGCGCTACAAGAAGTTGCTGAAGGAGGGGTAGGGATTAAGTTAGACTCACTTTAATGCGATATTTTGATAAAGTATTGTTGTATTCATGTTGGCATAAATGTGAAAAGAAGTTTTTTGGAGCTTAAGAATCTAAACGAACAAAATTGTGACTGGCAAGGAAAAGAAAAACTGGTTTGACGAACTGACCGAGATTTTCGGATGGATTCAAATCATGTTTTCCCTTACTCTAATTGGACTTATCTTAGGTGGACTTTATTACTTGTATTCACCAGACACCACTGGGAAAATCGTTGGATCGACAATCGTACTAGTTGGATTATCATTAGGAATAATCTGGGCGATAAGAGTAAAAAAGAAATATGGAACAATTTGGTTCGTTTCAAGAATCATGGCAACGCCAGAATTAGACACCAAAAAGGACTTGACTGAGGATGAAAAAAAAGAAAAAAACACTGATGGCAACAAGACCTAAACGCGGCATTACCATTTTCCTTCGCTGAGAAAAACCTTTATCATTAAATCAACCTTAATTTACACGTCCCAAATCTGACTAAGCAGCCATGCTGCGCTTAGCCAAACGGTGCGCAACGTCACAATACAAAGCCAATTCCCTAACCCAAACAATTCCCACAAACCCCGGTCGCTTTCAGTTCATAGCTGTTTATTTGATGTCCCTGTACTTTTACCTCAATAGGTTTTTCTGTTTTTACACAGGATACTTCCTGGCATTGCTCGCATTTAAAATGAATATGTGGGTGATGATGTGTGTGCGAATTGCAGTTTTGAGAGCAAAGTGCGTAGTACGTTTCGTTTTCATCGGTAAGCGCTTTATGCACAATGCCTTTGTCCATTAGTACATTAAGCGTGCGGTACAAAGTAATGCGGTCGTAATTTTCTAATGCTGTTTGAATAGAAGAGTAGGAGCTGGCATTGGGCGAAGCAGCAATGGCCAGCAATACCTGAAGGCGGGTAGGAGTGGCCTTAAGATCTCTGTTTCTGAGTAATTCTTTTAATTCGTCTGAGTTTTTCATAATTATCAATTAAAAGGATAGACTTAGACCCAAGGTGTAGTTGCTTCCCAGGTCGTCAGCAAAATATCGCAGGCGGTTGAGGTAATCGCGATAGGATACATTCAAAAGATTATCGGCACGAAAAAACAAACTCAATCGGTTTTTTCCAATGGGATGTTCGGCTGATATTTTTATACCTACAAGATTGTAGCCGGGTGGAGGTGGGCTAAAATCCTGCGTAGGCAAAATGTTCTTCTGTTCAAAAACATAGGCGTTGTTGATTTGAAATTGCAGGTTCTCAAATTTTCCTGCTTTTGCCATTTGGTAGTTAAGCTCTGCCGAAAGCTTATTAGAAGGGAGGTTGATGATGGATAGATCATTTGACCTATCATAACCTCTTATATATGCGTATTGGCCCGTTACATTCCAATTTTCTGAAAAGTCGAAGGAGGAGATTAAATCGAACCCAAAAATATCTGCCCCGGTTTGCTCGTATTTGTAAACGGGGAAAGCACCGCGTATCGTTAGCCTTATTTCGTCCTGTGGATTGAGGTAAATATAATTGGTAAACCGCTGAAAGTAAACCAGGGCCTGCAGTAGTAATCGCTGTTTTGCTACTGCTTTTACAGAGAAGGTATTGTTAAAGGCTTTTTCGGGCTTTAAGTTTGGGTCACCTTCTTCTATTACGCTTACGCCTTGGTGCAAGCCATTGCTGTACAATTCGTTTACCTCAGGATTGCGAGCAGCATAACCTAGGTTATAATTAAGGGTGATTGCCGGATGGATATGGTAATTAATTCCACCTGCCAGGTTAAAATTTTGAAATTGGTTGTGATACCTGATAATCTCACGGGGCAGCGTAGTACTAATAGTGGCTACCTTTTGGTCTTCATAGTCATAGCGCATTCCAATTTCAAGTTCGTACCTGGTTTTCACTTTTCGTAAAAGTCCAAAAGCGCCTGTTTCATTACTTACATAATCAGGAATGAGCGGTAAAATTCCGGTTTCTGGGTCATTCGTATTATCAGTAAGGTTGTATTGTAACCCGGTTTTCAGTTGCCAATACTGCGATAGTTGAAGGTGGTACTTACCCTCTACAAAATTGCTAAGCTGCTTGAGGTTGAAGGCGGGGGTTTCGCTTCTGCCACTTCTTCGAACATCGTATTCTTTTCTATAATCTAATTGGCCCGCATAGGTCAGCTCTATCCATTGTTTTTTATCCAGGATATACTCGGTATGTAGCTTAAGCAGGTGGTGATTTACCTTTTGATAGGGAGCATCAATAGAAAATGAAAAATAGTCTTTGGTGAAAAATGGTTCGTCTCTGGTTAGGGCTTCTTCCAGGTCGGTGATATTGCCAATGTGCGAACCACGAAGCACACCCAATCGGGCATTAAAGGTGCTGAGGTATATGTTGGCTTTCCATTTTTCTGAGAAAGATTTTTCAAGTTGAAGTGCCAAATTTGCTTCATCTGCACCGGTATTGGTAAGGAAATAATCGGGGGCATGGGAGTCGCCTATTTTCTTTACGGTTCCTATCAGTCGCCAAGCCAATGCCTTGTTGTATTTCTGTAATTGTAAATTAATGTTATTGCCCAAACCATTGCTCTCAAAAAAGTAGCGGGCCTTACCATGTAAATGAGGGTCCTTCTCAATTTTGTTAGATTCTAATAGCACTACGCTCCCTAAGGTGTTGCCCAGATACTCCACCGTTCCGGCACCTTTTATCACG
>JAUICR010000234.1 GCA_030427785.1 Bacteroidia bacterium
GGTCTTCTAAGGTGGCATTGGGTGATGAAAATTTTGATCAAAACGGCCGGTTTATAGTAGAAGCCAATCAAATTGAAGAATCGGATTTGGTGGCAAGGCATTATGTGCTAAGGGCATTGGCCAACGAAAGTGGAGGCCAATTTTTTAATACAACAGAAACCGAAAAGTTATTTTCAGTTCTGATTAATAATAAAGAGGCAAAGGGTATTCAACGGATTGTATCGCGTACCTTGAGCATCGTCAATCTCAAATGGATATTTGGTGTATTGTTGCTCTTAATGAGCCTAGAGTGGGGACTAAGAAAGTATTTTGGAAATTATTAAAAAAAGAGAATCATGAATCAACGCAGACCGTTTTTAATCATCATAATAGTAGCAATTTTCATAGGGTTTATCCTTGCATGGAATTCATTTACCTATACCATCAAGTCTGGTGAGAAAGGAATCATCTTTCGTAAGTTTCAGGGAGGTCTAGATCTTGAAAATGTATATGACCAGGGATTTAGAGTAAAATGGCCTTGGGATGATGTATTTGTGTACAATGTGCGTTTTCAGGATGATAGTGGCGTGATGACGGCTTTATCTAAAAATGGGCTTACTATAGACACGGAGTTGTCGTATAGATATCGCCCTGTAGCTAGCCGCATTGGTTATTTGCATGATAATGTGGGTTTTGATTATCATGGAGAAATTATCATTCCGGAGATACGTTCGGCTACAAGAGAGGTAATAGGAAAATATTTGCCTGAGGAGCTGTACTCATCCAAGAGAGAGGCTATTCAAGATGAAATTTTTCAGCGCACTGCTGCGGCCCTTAAAGAGAAAAACATTTTGCTGGATGCGGTGTTGATAAGAGAGGTGAAACTACCTACTAACTTGAAAGCGGCTATTGAGCGAAAGCTTGAACAGGAGCAGGCTTCGCTAGAGTATGAGTTTAAATTACAGCAGGCGCGTAAAGAGGCTTCTCGTCAGGAGATTGAAGCAGAAGGAAAGGCTACCGCCAATAAGATTATTAGCTCTTCTCTTACTGAGAAAATACTGCAGGAAAAGGGAATTGAAGCCACTCTTAAGTTAGCTGAATCGCCAAATGCTAAAACGGTGATTATTGGAAGTGGAAAAGACGGATTGCCTATAATTTTGGGCGATAAATAAAGATTGAAAAACAGAAATATGAGTAAGGTAAGACAATTGGAGCCAAAGGCCGTTTGGAACCATTTTGAAGATTTGAACGCTGTACCCAGGCCTTCAAAAAAAGAGGAACGCGTAATAGCATTTATGGAAGATTTTGGCAAAAGCCTAAATCTGGAAGTGGAAAAAGACAAAGTAGGTAACCTATTGATACGCAAACCTGCTACTGCGGGCATGGAAAACCGAAAAATGATAGTGATGCAAGCTCACTTGGATATGGTGCATCAAAAAAATTCGGATACCGATTTTGATTTTGATAAAGAGGGCATAAGAAGCTGGATAGATGGTGAGTGGGTAAAGGCCGAGGGAACTACCTTAGGTGCTGATAATGGTATGGGAGTGGCCGCAATAATGGCCGTGCTATCTTCTACAGATATTGCTCATCCGGCTATTGAAGCCTTATTTACAGTAGATGAAGAAGCTGGGATGACAGGTGCCCAGAATTTACAATCAGGTTGGCTCAAAGGTGAAATTCTTCTTAACCTCGATACCGAGGAGGATGATGAACTGAGCATAGGTTGTGCTGGAGGTATTGATACCAATATCAATTGGAATTATACCGAAGAAATATTGAAAGGCGATTTTCAAGCTATAAAGCTTAAGGTGAGTGGCCTTTCGGGTGGTCATTCAGGCATGGATATCATTAAAGGATTGGGTAATGCCAATAAAATAATGAATCGCTTATTGTGGGCGGGAGGCTCGTACGATATACGGGTGGCAAGTATAGATGGTGGCGGGTTGCGAAATGCAATTCCGAGAGAGTCAAATGCTATAGTGGCTGTAAGTACAGCTAATGTGGCAGCTTTAAAAGCCGTAATGAGTGATTTGGCTTCACAAATAAAAGATGAGTTAGCTACTACAGATTCCAACTTTTTATTTGAATTGGAGCCATTATCAAGTCTGCCATCTAAGGTGATGAGTGCACCTGATCAGCAGAAAATGATTTATGCAATACAAAGTTGCCATGACGGAATAAAAAGGATGAGCCCGGATGTGGCTAATCTGGTAGAGACCTCAAACAACATTGCTCGTGTACTTGTAAAGGATGGTAAAATGGAGGTAAAGTGCCTTACCCGAAGCGACAGAGAGTCTGCAAAAATGGATTTGGCCCATAGTATCAATGCTTCCTTTTCGGTAATAGGAGCGAGCGTGGTTCACTCAGGTTCGTATCCTGGTTGGAAACTAGACCCTGAAGCTAGGATGCTGGGAATGATGAAGGACTTATACAGAGAACTATTTAAGGAGGAGCCAAGAGTATTGGCTTGCCATGCAGGATTGGAGTGCGGACTTTTAGGTCAACATTATCCCCACCTAGAAATGATTTCTTTTGGGCCGACCATTAGAGGAGCTCATTCGCCTGATGAAAGAGTAAAGATTCCTTCCGTTCAAAAATTTTGGGGATACCTTATTGAAACTCTAAATCGAATTCCTGTTATGGATTAACGCATGGCCGTGTTGTAAGTAATGGATGCTTAGTTTTATCTTGCACCAAAATTTACAGCTTTGGCAACAACAGAATACTTAAAAATCATTGAATGCCCGCGTGATGCCATGCAGGGCATTCATGATTTTATACCTACTTCCAAAAAGATTAGCTACATAAACGCCTTGCTTCAAGTAGGCTTTGATACGCTGGATGCAGGTAGTTTTGTATCCAGTAAGGCCATTCCACAAATGCGTGATACAGCAGAGGTATTGAACAACTTAGACATGTCTGATACCGATACAAAGCTGCTTACCATAGTAGCAAATGGCCGTGGGGCAGAGGAAGCTGTACAATTCGATCAGGTTTCCTATCTGGGTTACCCTTTTTCGGTTTCCGAAATTTTTCAGCAAAGAAATACCAATAAGAGTATTAAAGAATCTGAGGCATTAGTGTCTGAGCTTGTGGAGATTTGCGATAAGCATAACAAAGAGTTGGTAGTATACATTTCTATGGGTTTTGGCAATCCTTATAATGAAGAATGGAATGTGAATATAGTAGAGGACTGGAGTTCTAAACTAGCTTCTTCTGGTGTAAAAATTCTTTCTCTAAGCGATACCATAGGTACTTCTACGCCACAAACCATCGAATACTTATTTGGAACATTAATAAAAAACTTACCACAAGTGGAGTTTGGAGCTCACCTCCACACAACCCCTGATACCTGGCGCGAAAAGGTACTGTCAGCATACAACAGTGGCTGTAGGCGTTTTGATGGTGCTATTAAGGGCTTTGGTGGTTGCCCTATGGCGGCAGACGATTTGGTAGGCAATATGCCTACTGAGAAGCTTCTCTCTTTTGCACAAGAGCTGAAATTGGGTAAGGAGATAAATATGCTTGCCTTTGAGAGTGCTTACAATCGAGCACTCCAAACTTTTCCTATCTAGTAATAGGATTATTCTTTAGGAAACTCCGATGTTTTCATTCATATCTTATTTAGAGATGAAAAAAATTAGATTTTTTTTAAAAAAATAAGTGCGCCTTTCTTATAAAATATGAGATATCACTATTTCGAAATCATAAAAAACTAAGGGGCTCTATTCTAGTCTTAAAGAGACATTCATTTTTTGCAACCATATTTTGTAAGTGTTGATTTTAAGTGTGTTACATCATGGTGTGCCAATGGCAGGACAGCGATATTATTGCCCTAAAAGCTATAATATTTTGAAATTATTTGCCACATTCGCATCACTCTAAAGTCATGAAACATTATGAAAAATTTATCCAGTGCGGTAGAAATTGCTCTTTCTGTCCGCAGCTATCTTCGCGAAAACGTGGATATACATCCCGTGAATAGCAAGGATATTCAAGAAACACATGAGAGGATATCACGTGAGCTTAAAAACCTTACAAAGCCACCTAGTGCTTAGATTATTCTCTTAAAAAAAACACAAACATTTGAAACACTCTCTAAACTCTACTCTATTATGCTAAAATCTCAATCCATTGTTGACGTAACCAATATCGTTCGTCACTTTTTACAGAATGAGGCCCAAACACTCAAAGTGAGCAAGGGCAAAATCCTTAAAGACGAGGAATTTGATAAAGTTGCTAAGAGGTACCTAAAAGTAGGATAGCAGCATTATTTTGTCTTAATTAGGGCTCTGCGAATACTATATTCGCAGAGCCCTTTTTAGTTTTATATATGCATAAAAAAGCCTTCCTTCTTTTGCTAATAGCCCTGGTAGCTATGGCCTGTAATCAAGGCAATAGCGCAAGCCTTGAAAACCATACTGATGAACCCTGGACTGATACAACGATGGCAGATACACCAAAAACCATGGAGGAAAAATATGCACCTTTAGATTAGGCTGTAGATATTAATTCTATGTAGCGCAAAGGCATTAATAGAACTTTGATTCTCGATATTTGCACAAATTATTTTCTCTTGTTCGAAAAAATTCTGAAAACTGAGTATCCGCCTCGCAAAAAGCCCGTAATGGTATGGGATGGCACCTGTGGATTTTGCCAATATTGGACCACCCGCTGGCAACGTTTTACTAAAGACAAAATTGGCTATGATGCCTATCAGGATTGTGCTCATTACTTTAAAGATATTGATGTAAAACACTTTAAACAGGCAAGCCGACTTATAGAAAAAGACGGAACAATATACAGTGGCCCAAGATCAGCGTATAGGACT
>JAUICR010000008.1 GCA_030427785.1 Bacteroidia bacterium
TTTACCAATAATGATATAACCACTATATGTGGTGGCACGAGTGTTACTGATAATAGTGGAAATCCTGCAGCATCTCATGAACAAGGAAATACCATAGTAACATTAGACCTGGTAGGGACAAATGTTATTTCAAACAACAACTTTAACGGATTAACTAATAGGTATGCCAGTGCTCTAAGAGTACGAGGAACGGGGTATACCATTGAGGAGAATAGATTTACTGGTGATTATGCTCTTGCATTGGCAACTCATTTGCCGAATCCTATTACAGCACTTAAGAACTATTGGGATGCGCATTCAGGGCCATTTAATCCTACTAACAATCCTTGTGCAAAAGGGAAGTATGTACCGGATAATGTAACGTTTGCGCCATTTTATATTGATAGTGCTTTAACCACCCAAAGCTTGGTGCAACCTGGCCCGGTGCATAATGGTACTCAGAATACCTTCTTTTGTAACATTCAGCCAGCCATAGATGCCGCAAATGCTGGAGACTCAATTTTTGTATCTGGAGGAGAATATATCGAGCAAGTAGAAATAGCAAAGAATCTTACTCTGGTTGGCCAAGGACAAGGTGTTACTATTATTAAAGGTTTCGCTAATATGCCTCTATCTTTTACTACTTCAGGCACAAATATTCCCGTGATATATGGTCATGGGGCTGATATTTATATAAGCGACCTGACGGTAGATGGCGATGGACAAGCAAATACCAATCACAGATATATGGGAATTGGTTTTAGTGATGCCGGAGGTGTAATAAACAATGTAGAGGTAAAAGGTATAAGACATACTCCTCTTAACGGTGCTCAAGGCGGTATTGGGATATTTGCCGATGCAGGTGCAGGAAACCCTAGAACCTTAGTGGTAACTAATAATACGGTGTATGATTTCCAGAAAAACGGAATGTCATTCTCAGGTGCAGATATGGTGGCTACTGTAGATAATAACGTGGTAACAGGAGCTGGCCCCTTAGGTTTAGGTCTACCAGCCCAAAATGGAATTCAATTCTATGGAACAAACGGAGGTAGTATAATTAATAACACTGTAAGTGATATTGATTACACTCCAACTTCTTATGTAGCTACGGCTATTCTCACCTACTTTGGTAGTGATTCCATTAAAGTGAATGGAAACACTTTGAATAATGTTGAAGTTGGTGTCTTTGGATACGACAATATTATTTCCGTAAATGGAAATAACATGAACGGTGGAGATTATGGTCTTTATGGTTTTGGGGCCGCTACTTCTGCTTACTTTGGTGCCAATGGTAATTTCATCAGCAATTTCGATTATGGTGCCTTGATGTATGCTTCAGGCGGAACCTTGTCGTCCATGATTCAAGAAAATAGTATCACGTCTTTTGACAGCTTAGCAATAGTAGGATTAGGGGCTGCTGATACGGTACAAGCCCAATGCAACTGGTACGGAACTGTTGACCCAGTTGCCATATCTGCAGCCATGCAAGGACAGGTGAAATTCCAGGACTATTTAACAAACGGAACCGACAACTCAGGTGCAACGGGCTTTCAGCCAGTACCAGGGTCTTGTAATGGCTCTTTATGCCCTGCTGTTCTTTATGTAAATGATGGAGCTACAACAGGGGATGTTTATACTACCGCCATAGGTAATGACTCTAATCCAGGAACTGCTGCATCACCTTTTGCCACAGTGCAAGCTGCCATAGATAGAGCCTGTGCAGGCGCCATTATCTACGTAGATGCAGGTACCTACCCCGAGAATGTAAACATCAACAAAGTACTCTCTGTAATAGGAGTAGATACTAACTTAACGATCATACAAGGAAGTGGTGGAAATGTGGTAACAATGGTTGCGGGCGATTCTGCAACATCAAGAACTACCCTGGGGCAGTTGAGAGTAACAGGCGGAGCATCAGGAGTTGTGCCTTCATCTCACAATACCATTTTTGATGTGCTCTCTACCGCCAATAGCTCTTACGGTATAAACCTTGGCAACTTAAATGATTTATTGATTACTAATAGTTTCTTTACACATAACAGTGTAGGACTGAAGATACCATCTACCGCTACGGTTACCAACCTAAGTATAGATGGTTCGGAATTTAGCTACAACACCAATCACGGATGGTATAGTGATGCTAATAAAACTAGTGAGCCAGACTTGGATACGGTAAGTATTACCAATACGGCTTTTAACTATAATGGTATTAAGGGTATTTATACCGAAAGATTATCTAATGCATTACTGCAAAATGTAACAGTGCAAAGTAGCGGAATAGCGGCCAATACGTACGCTAGCGGTATTGATATCAACCTTAAGTGGAAAGACTACGAGAATATAGAGTTCAATATGGTAACCGTATCGGGTAGCGGAATAGGTGGATCAAGCGGAAGTGGTGTAACAATAAAAGGTAGAAATGATGGACCAACCTATGGTGGAAATCCAGCATCATTGAGCAACCTGGTGTTTACCAATAATAATTTTGCTTCTCCAGGAATTGTGGGCGCTGATACCCTTACAGGATTAGCTATAGGAAATGCTATTACCAATATTAGCTTTAATGGCACCAATAATTTTACAGGTACCGGTAATGCTTTTACTAGTTATATAGATCCTAATGCCATGGCGCCATTCTCTTTAGGTACATCAAGTTTTGATGGCGGTTTAGCGCATTACGTAAGAAACTTCAGTGTGGTAGATGTGGATGCCTTAGCCACCCTTTTTGATGGGAAGATTGGAAACAATATGAATCCGGCAGAGCTTGCCTCTACAGAAGATCGTATCATCCACGATTTAGATACAAATATTCTAGGACTAGTGCACTACTTTGACAATTGTGCTGATGGTAGCTGTGATGGATGTTATACTGCCGAAAGGTTTAATGATCCAATTACCACGGGAGCATCTCAAGCCCCGGGTGTTTGGTACACTGATCGATACGCACCTGATAGCTTTTACGTAGCAGGTGGTAATACTTTGAGTCACGCTATATTTTCGGGGGATGGCGCTAATAATCGCCCAGCAGGCTTTAGCAGTGCATTTTACAATACTCAGGGTCGTAAGTACGATTTAGATAATACCACTACCATGTTGTCTATCGATTTATTCGTACCAACATCCTGGGCTACTACAGGCCGTAGAATGGCTGGTCTTTGGGGCACTGCTTATAATAGCCCCTCTGATACCATTTCAGGATATCCCATTATCGAATTTGTAAGTGATAATTCCGATCCTAGATTCAGAATATATGATAATGGTGTTTGGCTGGATATGGGCTTGCCTTGTGATTTTCAATATGACCAATGGCATACACTAAGAATCGAAATATTGCCAGCTGGCGAATTCAGATTTTCAGTAGATGATCTGCGTATGGTTTCTACCAACTTTGGCAGTGCCAGTAGCTATTTTGGCAATGTAATTTTACAAGGGCATAATACCACCACAGGTGTTACCTATGAAATTAATTGGGACAACTTCATATACGGAAATGGACCAACAATTAATTACGATGCCACAGGTCCAGATCCAATCGTAATAGGCTCAGGTCTGAGCAATCAGCATATGGCCGTTGGCGAATTTTGTGGATTAAGTGCCTCGCTAAAAGCTCATAAGAGATTCTTAGGCGATGTGGTACCTGTAATGGGCGATGTAGCCGGTGATACTTATCAGTTTGGTACAGGAGTTTCGCCAACCAGCGCAGCCAATACCACTCCAGACTCTGGTACCGCAAGATGGAACTATTTAGTCAGTGTAAATCTTGGAGCCTTTACTTTCAATGATTTGAATGTATATCTAGATATTGATTTTGATAATTCGGACAGCGCCTGCCAGGTAGGACCTTATGTGGCAGATTTAAGTCAGTTTATGACAGCCAATAGTATGGGGGCAAGCAGTGTATATCAGGGGTCAGAAAACCTCGGATTTGGTTTTTGGCAGCTAATAGGTGACCCTAGTATCCTACCATTTGACCCTTATGCCGAAGGCACTTATGACTTGGCGGTACGAATAGAAAACAAGGATGGTGTAGAATTAATACACGTGCCAATAAGAGTAGAAGTAGCTTGTGAATTTGTAGAACCAGGAGATGATTTGGAGCCACCAGTATTGGTATGTGCACCTGATACTACTATTGAGTCAGGCCAATCTACCGACCCTATAAACACGGGCATGGCAAGTGTAACAGGAGCCTGTCCTCAAAACTTGACTTATAGCGATAATGATACGGGCCTAACTGGATGTAACAATACAGGAAACATTTACCGTACATGGTACAATGCAGACTCTAGCGAAACGTGCGTACAAACTATTACGATAGAAGACAATATAGCGCCCGTAATTGGCGATTGTCCAAGCGATACAGTGCTATTTGCCACCAGTCCTGCCGGAGCTAGCTTAGTGTTTGACGCACCTACAGCTCAGGATGGAGGGTTCTTTGAAGGTTTTGAGAATGCGATTGCGCCAGCCGAAGCCTGGAATGCCTATACTAATCCAGTTGTTCGTACAGTTAGTGGTACAGGTGGTATTGTTTCAAAAACCGGATATTATCATGGTTCTATAGATCCTGCTGACTCTAGTCAAACAGGAGCCTTTACAAGACTTGGAGGTTATAGCTCTAGTTTCGGTACAGGTTTTAGCGCTTCGCAGGATATCTATATTGATTTAACCGATACCAATGTGGTGAATAACACCTATGGTTTTGATATTACTGTAGCAGCCAGTAATCAAACGGGCGGCCATCGCAGAGATTTTATATTCCACGCAGCCTCCAAAGCTGGTGGAACAGTGCTGATAGCCGGTAGTAACAATACGAATTTCACCCGCAGAAACGATTTAGGTTCTCTCAATAATTATGAGATAACAACTTCTGGCTGGTATACCTTCGAGTGGGTGTTCCGCGATAGCGCAGGTTCTCTTGCCGTAGATCTTAATCTTAAAGATGCAGGTGGTAATCCTCTGTTTACCGAAACGCGCTATAATGCAGCCGATTTAATAGCAACCTTAGTGGGTGGTAACCGTTATATGTGGTTCACTTTCTTAGAAACTGCTGATTTGAGAATTGACAATACAATACTCAATAGAGAAGCTGCGGTAGTATGTTCTGCATCTAGTGGAGATACCTTCCCATTTGGAGTAACCACTGTAACCTGCGTTACAACCGATGCCTGTGGAAACGCAGATAGCTGTTCGTTTACAGTTACTGTGGTAGATACAGCCGGTTCATTGAATTTTGATGGTGTGGATGATGTGGTAAGTGTACCGCACGATGCCAGCCTTACAGGTTTTGGAACGGCTATTACCGTAGAAGCTTGGGTGAAACCAGAGAATGTAGTAGGCAGAAGAGGGATAGTAGGAAAGTGGAATGACTTGGGTAGCAATGACGATAGAAGCTACCTATTGTGGATGGATGGTGATGAAGCCCGCTTCTATGTTTCCAGTACAGGTGCAAACTTCCCTAATGCAAGTGCTAGTTCGGCTCTTACAGTAGGAGAGTGGACACACCTTGCAGGTACCTTTGACGGATCAGTAATAAGACTATACGTAGATGGTGTGTTGGCCGGAAGCCAAAACTTCTCAGGTAGTATTATTGATAATACAACAGACCCACTATTGATAGGAGCCAATGATGGTGGCGGTGGAAGCCGCAGTCATTTTGAAGGTGATATAGATGAAGTAAGAATATTTGATAGAGTGCTTTGTGAAGCCGAAATTCAAGCGCGTATGAAGTGTGAGCTATTAGGAAACGAATCAGGTCTTCGCGCTTATTACAACTTCAATCAGGGAATAGCCGGTGGCGATAATACAGGCTTAGATTCCTTGATAGACGGAGGATTGTTTGGAAATACAGGTACACTTGAGAACATGGCCCTTAATGGTTTTGCCAGTAATTGGACCTTGCAAGCCGATAGCGTAGATGGAGATTGTGGCTTGTACAACAGTTCTGTAATGGCAGTGTATGGAAACAATGCCACTATAAGTGATGGACAAACCCTGACTTCTACAACAGATAGCACAGAGTTTGGCGCCATTGCCATTGGAGGATCAAATACCAACACATTCTATATCGTAAATAGCGGGACTGATGTTCTAAACATTAGTGCAACTACCTTGGCTGGCGCTAACCCCGGAGAGTTCAGTATTACTGACTTGAGCGGAGCAGTGGTGACCCCTAATGATTCAGTTGCTTTGCAAGTAAGCTTTATCCCAACGGTAGCCATAGGAGCGGTAGCTACTGTAGAAATTGCTTCTGATTACTGTGTTGCCAATACGTTCAATTTTGATGTAAGCGGTACAGGAGAGGCTGCAGTGATGGTATGCGATACAATAAACTTTGTAAGCAATGCCAGCTGGACCACAAGTACCGTAATAACTCCAAGTAGTAACTCAGGTAATTGGACAGGTGTAGCAGGAGTATTACCAGATACATCTACCTTCACTGATCCTGTTATTCTAGGGCAACCGTACTCGTACCCTACCATTGATGCTGTAGATAGTTCAGATGTGATAAAAGCACCTAATAATATTACTTACTACCGTCATAGCTTTGAGCTGGATAGCATAGTGGATATTAGCGCAGCTCTGAACATGACCTTTGATGATCAAATAGAAGTGTACCTAAATGGTACCATGATAGCCGCACATTATGGCATAGGAAGATCCAATGGTTATGCGCCAGGTTTTGGTGCTGAATTTAGCCCGGATAGTACGGTAGTAAACGGAGTAGCTGGAACAAAATCTTACGACTTTTTAACGGCCGATGGTTTGAGCCATGTGGTAAGACCAGGAGTGAATGATTTGATTGTTGTACTAAGGAACTTCCGCAAGTCAGGCGATAGAGGTGGATTATCACTTGCCTTCAGCCTTAATGGATGCGCAGGAATGATACCTGAAATTCCAGACACTGGACTAGTAGATAGTACGGTAAACAGTATTGTATCGGATACAGGCTGGGCTAAGAGTACGGATGTAACTCAAAGCAACCTTAGTGGAAATTGGAGTGGTGTAAATTCACTTCCTGCCACTGCTACCTATACGCTTCCGGCCATAGTAGGTCAGCCCTATTCGTTTGCTACGATAGATGCTGTGGATAGTACTGAGGTGATTAAAACGGAAAACAATATCACGTTCTTCAGAAGAGAGTTTGAGTTAACTGATAATGTAGACTTGAATACCAGACTCCGAATGACGGTAGATGATGCCTTGGAAATTTATATCAATGGTTATTTAATTGCCCGAGAGAATAACTCAGGAAGTGCAAACTTCAAAGCCCCGGCACATGATTTACGTATTGATAACGGTACGGTGATTACAAACGGCTACATGGGTGGCGATTTGTATGACGTAGTACCTGCAGTAGATATGGATACTGTATATGTAACTGGAACGAATGAAATTGTACTAGCAGTAAGGAACAAGAGTAAGAGTTCGGACAAAGGAGGTTTCTCTTTCCGATTAGATTTGGATAAAGGGGGAAGCCCGGTAATTGTGAAATCTTCTGAGACGAGTTCTCAAAATACAATTGCAAGTAGTGTGTTAAACTTTGAACTATATCCAAATCCTACTAATGGAATGGTGTATATCGAACTGCTGAGCGAAATAGATGAAAGCGCAAGTGAATTAATAGTTCAGGATTTATCAGGACGTATTTTGATTAGAGGAAGCTTCGATCAATTTAGTTCAGATGATGCCCTTACTGTTGATTTGTCAAACTATGCGGCTGGCGTTTACTTCGTAAGGGTAATGACAGGCGATAGAAGCATAACAAGACGAGTGATTAAGAAGTAGAACTAACCTAAAATTAGAAAATAGCCTCTTCAGATAATCTGAAGGGGCTATTTTGTTTTGAACCTATGTGGATTGTATATGTGAGGTAACTCTTTGCTTGACATGATATGTTCAATTAATAGATCCGCCAGATGTGGAGCCATAAGTGCACCTCTAGAACCTAATCCGTTAAAACAGTATAAATTGTCCCTTAGGGTGCCTACAAGGGGTTTTCTATCGGTAGTATTGGGTCTTACCCCAGCTTGATGCTCAAGTATCGTGTAGCTACCAGAGAATATTTTTTCTAAGTTTTGGACAAGTTGCTTTTTTCCTACAGGTGTTGGGCTGTCTTTAAAGTTGTCCCAATGGTAAGTGGCTCCTACCTTAAACAGATGGTTGCCAAGTGGAAGAATAAATACAGGCCCATGAAGAATATGTGTTAATTCAAGGTCTTTGCTCTCTATAGTCATTACTTCGCCTCTAGTGGGGCTAAAGGCACCTTCTGAATCCGGTAAAAGCATTCGCATTAAATGCCCGTTGCACACAATTACTTTGTGGTATTGCTTTCTTAAGTGCGCTAAGTCATCTTCTTCTATTTGTTCAGAAATAATAGTGCAGGTAGGAGGTAGGGCCTTTAGGTGGAAATCTAGAAAATTACCAGTATCTAAGCGAAAAGTATTTTTCATAATCCCAAAGCCAAAAGGAGCCTTTACATGGGCAATGGCTTTGTTTGACACCTGACCCAAATATTCGGCAAAGTCTGGATCAGATTGCTTGGAACTCCAGTCATTAATCTCACCAGCAGAATGAAATATATGTTGTATCGGAATTTCAGAAATGAATTCTGTAGCTGAACCTTGTTCCCACTTTAAGTAATCCTTGGGAATATTATTGTAGAAAGTTTTGCTGCCAGCTACAAGTTTCAGCCTTTTGAGTACAATGGGGTTTATCAAACCTGCAGCCACTCGTGATGACGTGGATAATTGTGGATCGTCAATAATATCATGGTCTATTCCTTTTTCTATCATCTTTAATGATAAGATAGCACCTGCTAAACCACGACCGATCAATAGGATTTTATTTTGCATAATGGGTCAAAAAAAAGCCCTCCAAAAAAATGGAGGGCTTTGATATTATATTTACGGTCTTAGTATTCCCAAAGATCGTGTTCCATATTCCTAAGCTCTTCTTTAATCTGAGCTCCTTCCAGTAGCTGATCCATAGCAGTGGTTCGTTTATAATCGGCAATTTTGCGATCATACACGTTATCCTCTTTATAGATTACAGAATTAAAATATCTAAGGTGGAAAATCTGATCAAAAGTCATTCTAGAAGAATTGTTCTGACTATTAAATGCCAAGTGCGTAGCTAATGCATAGCGTGCATCTGGGAACCAAACCCAAAACAAATTATAGATATCTTGAGTAGCAGGATTTCTAACCACCGGTGATATTCCGATAATTCTATTCTTCATTTCGCCTCTTTGCTTATCAAAAAACCAATCAGACTTAATCTCAAATGCTAGTACATCCTTAGCATTAATACGAATGGTATCAATAGCCAAAATGTTGTAATAGTCATCTGGGTCTCTCAAGGTATCAAGCTTAGCAGCGTATTGCTGTACTTGCTCAGGTGTCAATGGAATCTCGAATCTGTCATCTGCAAATACCTCTACAATAGTTCCTTCACTTAGGATACCGTCCAACAATACATCATACAGACTCTTGCGATCTGGAATTGGAATTACTGGATAATAAAGATGGAGATTGATTTTCTCTCTAAGGTCAATTCGCTCCCAGTGGCGAGTGCTCCACAATAAGTCGGCTTCTCTTAAATAAGGGTAAGGAAACACCTGATTGTGGTGATAGAACTTAGGTTGATCTGGAATTATTCCATCATCCTGAGGTGTTAATACTTGGGCTTCTGCTACTGAGGTACTCAGTATAAAACCCGCGAAGAGAAAGTAGGCAAATGCAAATTTTTTCATAACTCGATTTTTAGTTAACGTCCATAGAGATAAGACCAATACGGTCAACTCTTAGACCTTTCGGTCCAGATGCTTTTATATCTCTAATAGACACTGTTTGTCCAGGTCTGAGTCTGTCAATTCTTGTTTTAACTTCTGGTGGCATTTTGTTACCTCTTACTTGCTCAGGTGGGAAACCTGGGATAGCAACTTCAAAGGATGTTACAGTAAGTGGTAAGTCAAAAGGAAAATCTTGATACTCTGCCTCAACAGTAGCGTTTTTGATTAAACTCTTTGACATTAAACCAGAGTTCTTTTTATAAATGTTTCCAACGGCTGGTGGCAAACCTTTCACACGGAACTCTTTACTACCAATAGAACGAACACCATCTTCTTCCTCTACAGAAACAGTGATAGTAATTGTCTTTCCGGACACATTGGTAACATTGGCCATGTACTTGCCATTAGAGCCACTCACACCATTACCGCTTACACGAATTTTGGAAGGATCAACTCCAGGAACACCAATTTCCAAAGGATTCTCTACACCGCGGTAAAGTACGTTCATCTTAGTAGGAGAGATAACAGCTGTAGGAGGAGCTACCATGAAAGAACCATTGATTTCTTTTTCAATTGGATCGGCACCTAATTGCTCAATTTTTATCATCCCAGCCCATTTTTGCTCACCTAAAGATGTTGCTTTAAACTTAACAAAGCCAACGCCATTTTTGATATTTTCAGGTGCCAATGGACTTCCATTAACAGTGATAGTGGGTTCTTGGGTGTCATCGTACGCTGCAAGAAAAACCTCAGCTTCGTATTCATCTCCCTGAGTAACATAGGTAGATTTCGGAACAATTACGGCTCTAACTCCAGTGAATTTCACATCACCAATACCAATGTTTCGCTGTAAATCACTAATCACATCTGTTTCAGTATTTCTCACCTTAGCCTGAATATCAGTTAGGAAGGGCAAAATAGCCGCTAGAGGATAATGCTCAAAGTTCAAGCTTTCCCAAGAGGCAGGAGCTGCTCCACCTTCTACTTTTTTATCAGAAGTATCAAAGGTTTTGTCAATATTCTCCTTAAGGTGCTCGTTATCGGCTACGTACTGTTTAAGGTCTTCGCGATAGGCATTAATCTGCTCTTTAAGCTTCTTAGCATTTCCTTCATTTAAAAGAAAGTTAGCAGGCTTTTCTTTATTGTCAAGTGCAATAATTTGCCCATTCTCATCGCGACCACCACTAAGCTCGATAAGTTCTTCTTTATAACCTGCAATAAGGTTATAAAGCTCATCTGACTCCTGTTTTACAGCAAAGGCTTTATCCTTCCACTCTTTGGCTTTAGCTGGATTTTCAGCAGCAGCAGCCTCAAAGGCTTGATAGATATCTGCATTTTTGGTTTCTACAGTAGCTACAGTACCCATCAAGCTTGTGTCAAGCTTGGTAAGGGCAAGTAGAATATCCTTTGATATGTTTAAGGCAAGTAAGGCGGTCAATACGAGGTACATCATATTGATCATCTTCTGCCTTGGTGTTTGTTTTCCCGATGCCATTGTGTATCGTTACGTTAATTAAGATTAATAATTCTGAACTAAATTTAGTTCTTGTTAATGTTCATAGCAGATAACATTCCGCCATACACATTATTCAATTTACCAATGTTTGAAACTAAAGAAGATACTTCTGTACTCAGTTTCTCAGAATCATTAATAGTATTACTCAAGTTATTGATAAGTGCACTTTGAGCCTCCATGTGGTTTGCAGAGCTTTCAAGCTGTACAGCATAAAGGGCGTTAAGTGACTCCATATTTTTAGATGCCAAACTCAATTGCTCACCGTACTCCTGAGTAGCGGCAGCCGCGTCTACAGTTTCGTTGAGCTTACTAGCAGCATCTCCAAAATTTCTCAATCCTGTTCCTAAGCTTTCTATTAAAGCGCCATCAATTTTTGCCTCGTCTAGCATTTTATCCAACTCTTGAGTAGGAGACAAGCGAGAAGTGGTATTTACATATTCATCACCATCAGGATCTTCCATACCTGCTAGTTCAGGGTATACAAGAGACCAATCGTACTCTTCGTGCGGCTTTTCAAAAGCAGAGAAGAAGAAAATTACAGCCTCTGTAGTAAGACCAACTACAAGCATTGGGTCAGCCCCAGGCAAGTGAAGAATCTTAAACATCGCTCCAAGAATAACTACTGCCGCTCCCCATCCATATAGTTTGGACATGAAATTCTTGAATCTTTTACTGTTAACGTCTATTAGTGCCATAATTTGTGGTTTTTAAATTTAAAAATTAGAGAGTGTGTATTGTTTTAATTAAAAGTCTTTAATGTCGCGACCTAAGAAGCTTTGTACGGTTCTGAAGCCAATGTAACTTTTTGCAGTATCCTGATATTCAAAATCACGAGTGCTTACTTGCATAAAATAAGCAACGTCTTTCCAGCTACCTCCTCGGATTACTTTTCTTTTTAATGTTTCATCATCATTTTCAAACGCATTGTATTCAAAGTTTGCGTTGATATCACTGATGTAATAATAAGAAGCTGCGTCAAAAGCGGTGCTAGTCCACTCTGCTACGTTTCCAGCCATATTGTATAGGTTAAAACCATTTGGTGCATAAGCCGTAGCTTTTACTGGGTAAAATCCACCATCAGCTACAAGGTCTCCTCTGCGTGGCTTGAAGTTACCAAGGTAACATCCTGAGCTGTTAAGAGAGTAAGGCCCACCCCATGGGTAAGTCATGTTGTTTTGACCACCGCGAGCAGAGTATTCCCATTCACCTTCTGTAGGTAATCTAAACTCTTGCTCTGGGCTTTGTCCGTCTTTAGCCAAGAAGTCATTTCTGTACTTGGTTCTCCAGTTACAAAAAGCACTCGCTTGTTTCCAGCTCACACCTACTACAGGATAATCATCATAGGCTGGGTGCCAAAAGTACTTATCGTGCATAGGGTCATTGTAGCTATAAGTAAAGTCATGTACCCAGGCCAATGTATCAGGATAAATATTTAAGATAGCTCCATCAAAGAATGAACTACGGTCAGATACCTCCTTGTTTTCTTTAATATAATCACGGTAAGAGAAGTACTCTCCATCCTGATCTTCATCTTTGTAATCAAATATTACACGGTTGCTACGACTAGCTGCACGTTGTCTGTTTAATGTATAATACACATAGTTTAATTGACGAGTGTCGATAGTACGCTTACCCATAAACATTTCTTCTGGAGGTAAATACATTGATTCGATAATCTCGGTATACTCAGCAGATGGATATCTTTCGGTTCTCCATTCTAGGTATGGATCCCAATTAATATGCTTTTGCATAGAGTCAGGATAATTCATTTGAACATACTCTTGGAAAAACGTAGGTTGATCCAAGTTATTTACGTCAATAAATTCATAGCCTTCTACAAGCTCATCTTCACCCAGTCTATATCTAAGAATGGAATCTCTAACCCAATAAACAAATTGGCGATACTCATTATTAGTAATTTCTGTTTGGTCTATCCAAAAGGACGATACCGATACAGTTTTGGTAGGCGATATAAGGCTGTAGGGTACATCCTGATCACTATTTCCCATATTGAATGATCCCTGAGGAATAAACACCATTCCATAGGGTTCGGATGGGTACCAAGTTGGGCGATCTTGAACGCCAACGAGTTCTCCACGGTCGTTACTGCTGCATGACGTCATGATAAAGGACGCGGACAACAATATGATTATGAGTTTTTTCATGTTTTTAGAGTGTTAATTTCAGCTTGATTTTCAAAGAGTTTCAGACAAACGTAGGCCGCTATATTACAAAAATCTTACGTTTTTGTATTGAGCAGGTTCTTTTGGGGGTATAACTATTTTAAAACAATAGGATAAAAATATTTCATGACTACCGCCACCTTGCTGTGAAATTTCGTTAATTCCTATATCATATGAGTAACCGGCTCTAAGAGCTTGGGTAAATTGATATCCAATATTAACGGCTACAGCATCGGTAAGCCTGTAACTAACGCCTCCCCAAAGCTTGTTATTGTACACGGCCGTTAAGTTAACGTCAACTACCGGTGAGGAAACGAGGTCTGTTTTGAGTAAAAGACTTGGACGTAGCTCCAAGTTGCTGTTTTGTAATGGGTAAATATAACCAGCTCCTACATAGTAATGTCTCTGGTCTACATAATTGGCAATTTTAGCCGATACGCCTGAAAACTGAGTAGTAGCACCTAGTAAATTGGAACTCGAGATTCCGGCCCACAAATCACTATTTTCAAAGTAAATACCGAAGTCCATGTCAAAAGCACTACCAGTAGATCCATTATCTGCAATACTAGGGTCAGTTGATCCAGTAGTGTTGTCAGGGGCCAGCCACTCTGCATTGTTTACAGATTGGGTTTTGAAATTTGCAGAAAAACCTGCGCCTAAAGTTCCACCAAATATCTCATATTGAAAAGCATAGCCCAATCCAGCGTTGATATGGCCAAAGTAGCCAATCTGGTCACTGGTAATTTTTAAGCTCAATCCACCATGCAATAATTTTATAGGTGCATTTACAGTAATATTCTGTGAACTAGGAGCGCCATCAAAGCCAACCCATTGTGAGCGGTGTACAGCTGTAACGCAAATTGCCCCTCCGCTCCCGGCAACGCCAGGGTTAAAGAATAACTTATTATACTGAAATTGGGTAAACTGCAAGTCCTGCTGGGCTAGGCCGCTAATAGCGAAACAAGAGAGTAGTACTAAGTATATTTTCCTCATGAAGATACTTCTGGTTTTTACTTTTATCCTTGGTAGGAACCACCAAAGATATAATTTTGAACAAAAAAATGTGAATATGATTAAAAATTTAACGAAAAATATGATTCATTGGTCGAAAGAAATCATGGATTATAGGTTTTTCTTCATTGCCTGCCACCATCTTAGGGGCGCTTCATTTTTACAAGCTTTTTGATAATCGCTATGTGAGCATGATACTAAAAACTGTCGTTCAACGCCAGTTTTAATGTCTATGGTAGATGCTTCAACCCACCAACGTTCACTTTTTGGACTTTTATAAAACACCAATTCGTGGTCACCTTCATCTATTAATACGGTAAACTTTTGATAATCTTGCTTGCTTGCAAATGGATAATCTCCCTTGCGTGAATTAAAGCCTTCAATAAAGTACCAAATCATTTGTGAAACCAAATTGGCAGTTTGTCCATTAAAGTCTTTGGAGGGATTGCACTCGTATATTCCAAATGAGGAAACTTTATCACTAATTCCGGCATATCGGCTCAATGCACATGCCTCTTCTCCATTAAATCCATTAGGTGAGGAGTTTCCATTACCGGGTGCATCAGGATGACGAACAGCAGAAATGTCAAAACTTACGATATCTGCATCGCGCAATATGGGTTCAGCTTCTTCGAGGTTATTTTTAAATACACCCAATCGATTAATGTCGAAGTGCATTCTTTCCATTAAGTCAATTTCCTCTTGATTTACAAAGTAGGTTTGATAGCCTATATTACTATAATTATACAGCAAATAGGGTTTTTTCAATATGATATGGCTTAGGTAATTCGCTGAGTTTAACTTTTCCTCTTGCTCGCCTAAATCAAAGCGGGAGTCAATACTCACCAAATTCACTGTTTGCTCCAACCGATCGTAAGCGCGATAATTGGAAAAGGTGAGATCTTGGCTACCACCAATTATTATAGGTGTGATATTTTGCTTGATCAGTTCATAACAAACTTCTCGCAGGGCTTCATGTGTATCCTGAATCGTTTCACCCGGGTATAAATTCCCTAAATCAGCCATAGCAGCTTTCCACTTACCACAATACAGTTGATACAATGAATGTCTTGTTTCATCTGCGGCTGATTTGCAACCCTGATTGTTGTGTGCTGCTCGGTCTTCTACTACGCCCAATAAGGCTATTTGTACACCCTCTAAGTTGGGGATGCCTTCTAGTTCTCGATGAATTCGGAGCTTAGCAGCTACCGACTGAGGATGCCAATCCTTTGCATTAAAATCTACAATACTGTCTCTTACAGGAGAGAGGAAATCTTCTAGATTCATTTTTTGGCCTTAGCTTTTTTCTTTTTTGGGGCAACTTTCTCAAGCATCTTCTCCACTTCTTCTAGTGTTAGCTTGGTAGCATCTACCGTTTTTGGTAGCTCAATTTTGGTTTTGCCTTTTATCACATTCGACCTACCCCATCTTGCTTTTTCTACTCTGATGCCTTTATCTTCCCAGTTGTGAATTACCTTTTCGCGTTCTTTCTTCTTCTTGTCTTCTATCAGCTCTTCAATGTCGCTTTTGCTCAGATTATCGAAGTCGTACTTTTTATTTACGTTAATAAAGATGCCATTCCACTTTAAGAAAGGTCCAAACCTTCCAACACCTTTTTGCACGGGTAGTTCTTCGTAATGAGCAATGGGTGCATCAGCTTCTTCTTTAGCTTTTATCAGTTCTATGGCTCTTTCCAGGTCTACTTCCATTGGATCTTCACCTTTGTCAAGCGAAATAAATTTGCCATCAAACTTTACGTAAGGGCCAAAGCGACCTATGTTTACCTCTACCTCCTGGTTTTTATAGTCACCTAAATTTCGAGGTAATTCAAACAGTTTTAGCGCTTCTTCTAATGTAATGGTATCTATAGATTGGCCTTTTAGTAAACTGGCAAATTTCTTTTCATCATCATCACTTTCGCCTATTTGTGCCATAGGGCCGTATCTTCCTATTCGCACATATAGTTTTTTGCCACTCTCTGGGTCTAATCCTAACTCTCTTTCGCCACTAGCGCGTTCTGAGTTTTCTTCTACATCCTTTAAGTGTGGGTGAAAATCAGAATAAAATGCATCAATCATTTTGGCCCATTCTTCGTGGCCTTCGGCTATTGCATCAAATTGCTCCTCTACCTTGGCGGTAAAGTGGTAATCCAGTACTTTTCCAAAGTGCTCTACCAAAAAATCGTTTACTACCGAGCCAATATCTGTTGGTATTAGTTTGCCTTTGTCAGCCCCTGTAACCTCACTCAGCTTTTGTGATTTTAACTCATTATTAGCCAAAGTCAATTGGGTGTATTCTCTTTTCTCGCCTTCTAAAGCTGATTTCTCTACATATTCTCTTCTCTGAATTGTACTGATGGTAGGTGCATAGGTAGATGGACGACCTATGCCTAACTCTTCCAGCTTTTTTACAAGGCTGGCTTCGGTAAATCTTGCTGGGCTTTTTGTAAACCTTTGCGTAGCAATGATAGAGTCATATTCTATAGGCTCATTTTGTTTCATTGCTGGCAGTACACCTTCTTGTTCAATGTCATCATCATCCGTACCCTCTAGGTATACCTTAAGAAAACCTTCAAATTTTATAACCTCACCACGTGCCACAAATTCAAGACTCGATTGAGGTGTGTTGATTCTGAATACGGTTCTTTCTAATTGGGCATCACTCATTTGCGAAGCCAAGGTTCTTTTCCAAATTAAATCATACAGGCGCTGTTGCTGATGGTCAAGTCCTGCATTTTGTCGGCTCATATCAGTAGGTCTGATGGCCTCATGCGCCTCCTGTGCTCCTTTGCTTTTGCTGCTGTATGTCCTACGCTTAGCGTATTCATTACCATAGCTGCTTTTTATTTCAGCTTCAGCGGCATTCATGGCGTCATTCGATAAGTTTACCGAATCGGTTCTCATATAGGTTATTTGTCCATTCTCATACAAGCGTTGGGCTACCATCATGGTTTGTGCTACAGTAAAGCTCAATTTGCGAGATGCTTCCTGTTGCAAGGTGGAGGTGGTAAAAGGTGCAGCTGGCGATTTTTTTGCCGGCTTAGTTTCTATGCTACTTATATTAAAGGAGTGCTTATTGCACTCTTCCAAAAATTTTTGCGCCTCCTCGCGCGTGTCAAATCGTTTGCTTAATTCTGCCTTAAAACTTTTTCCTTCAGCGTTTTTGAATTCTGCAACCACGCGATAATAAGCCTCGGGCGTGAATTTTTGAATATCGCGTTCGCGCTCTACAATAAGCCTAACTGCCACCGATTGTACTCTACCAGCTGATAGCCCTGCTCTTACTTTTTTCCAAAGTATTGGTGATAGTTCGTATCCTACCAATCTATCTAAGATTCTGCGTGCCTGCTGCGCGTCTACTAAGTTTTGGTCAATTTTTCGTGGATTCTGAATAGCCTTTTCTATTGCGCTCTTTGTTATTTCATGAAACACAATACGATTGGTTGTTTTTGGATCAAGGCCCAAAGCTTCTGCCAAATGCCAAGCAATAGCTTCTCCTTCGCGGTCCTCATCCGAAGCAAGCCATACGGTTTCCGCTTTTTTTGTTAAATTTTTAAGATTTCTTACAACTTCCTTTTTGTCACTACTAATGGCGTACTTAGGTTCGTAATTATTATTTACATCAATCCCCATATCCTTCTTTACCAAATCGCGGATATGGCCATAGCTTGACTCTACCTGATAATCTTTACCCAGGTATTTTTCAATGGTTTTTGCCTTGGCAGGTGACTCCACTATTACTAAGTTCTTCGGCATCTTAAATTTTGTTTTTTGGCATTTTGAGCGGACAAAGTAAATCAAATGTTTTCGGCATTACCATATTTCCATCACTCCTTAATATATATACAAAGCAAAATTAATAGCCTGTAATTCTGAATTTCAGGGACTTAATACGTATTAAAAAAAATGGAAATGTTAGAGAGGCCCTGGCCGAAAACGACCAAAACATACAAGAAAAGTAAATTATCAAAAAGAAGGCAGGCAACGAAAGGTATAAGCAACCCCCCCTTGTTATAGGCTTAAAAAGCTAGAATCCCTGCACGCACTTCTGCATCAATATGATTAGATTCAGGGATAAGGGGGCAGGCCATATGATAATCATAGGCACAAGGAGGATTGTACGAGCGATTAAAATCTAAGATAATCTGGTTGCCTTTATCAGGAATTAAAAGGTCAATAAATCTACCTCCCCCATAACTCTCTGGGCCATTTGTCCAGTCTTTGAAGGGCAGGAAGAGGTGCTTAGAAAAGTTGGGGTCATCAAGCCATTCTTTATTTTGAAAAACGGTCAAAATGTATTCAGTACCTTCTAGGGTAAAAATGATTTTGCCATAAGAAATATATATTGGCGTGTTAGGGTCTTTCGAATAAGTTAATGCAAAAACTTGGGGATGGTCTGTCTGCAGCAGGCGTGCAAGAACACACATATCTTCATTGATTTCAAAAAATCGCAAGGTTTCAAAATCTTCAAATTCTTCAGGATTTATCTCGCTAGTGGAGGGGTCTTTTTGGTATTCGTTAAGGCTGTCCTGAAAGGATTTTGTTTTAGCCAAATCTAAAAGTTGGGCACTGCATGAAAAAGAAAACAAAAAGAATACACAGAAAACGGTTAGGTGGTGAGGCATGGGTAAGGTTTATTGGTTGTGTTAAAAATAAGGATAAATACACAGCCCTAAATAAGAAGAATACTATAGCGATACGGGTTTTTGGCAATTGCCTATGCTGGGGCCAAAGCACTATTCAAATAAAAAAAGTGAGGATGAATTGATTATTTCAACGGATAGCATACATTTGCAAGTGATTACTCACTATGGTTATGACGGAGAAACAGGAAAATATATTACATGCAGCTTTAGAACTTTTTGCCGAGCAAGGCTATGCGGCTACATCTACCAGTAAGGTAGCCAAAGCGGCTAAGGTTTCTGAAGGTTTAATTTTTAGGCATTTCAAAAACAAAGAAGGGCTGTTGGCAGCAATATTTGAAATGGTGGCAGAAAAAACCAAAGCAGTATTGGCTGACATCGTGATGACTACCGATGCAAAGCAGGTGATTGAAAAGATACTGGAGTTGCCTTTTTCTATCGACCCCAATGACTATAGGATGTGGAGGCTGATGTACGCTATGAAGTGGCAAACGCAATCGTACAGTACCGAAAAGATGGAGCCTGTAAAAATGGCCGCAAAAAATGCCTTTGTAAAATTGGGCTATAAGAATCCTGATGCGGAAAGTGAGCTACTGCTGATGTTATTAGATGGGGCAGCTACTGCTATTTTGCTGCACGAGCCAGAGGATAAGGAGGCAGTGCTTATAGCTTTAAAAGGAAAGTATAAACACTAAAAAAATTTACTGAAATAAAGAGTAAGTAATTAATCACTAATTATTAAGAATAATGACCGAAATTGACAAAGGAAAGCCGGTATTGGTTACTGGAGCTACGGGTTTTGTGGCGGGTTGGCTTGTAAAGAAATTATTAGAGAATGGCTTAACAGTACATGCGGCAGTTCGTAATCCCGAAAACAAAAAGAAAATAGAGCATCTAGATAGAATTGCAGCGGAAACACCTGGAACAATAAAATATTATAAAGCCGACCTTTTACAAGCAGGAAGCTATGCAGAGGCTATGGAGGGTTGTGAATTGATATATCATACAGCTTCGCCCTTTACCAGCAATTTTAAAGATCCTCAAAAAGAACTGATAGACCCAGCCGTAAAGGGGACTAAAAATGTATTGGAGCAAGCTACGCATACCTCAAGTGTAAAAAGGGTAGTAGTTACTAGCAGTTGTGCTTCTATTTACTGTGATGCTACCGATTTGAAAGATACTCCAAAAGGTATGTTTACAGAGGACGTGTGGAATACCAAGTCATCTTTAGAATATCAACCCTATTCCTACTCTAAAACATTGGCCGAAAAGGAAGCATGGAAAATAGCTAAAGCTCAAAGTAAATGGGACCTAGTGGTAGTAAATCCAAGTTTTGTAATGGGGCCGGCATTAAATGCTAATGTTGCAACCTCAGAAAGTATGACATTGCTAAAGCAAATGGGAGATGGTAGTTTTAAAATGGGCGCTCCAAATCTTGGTGTAGGTGTGGTAGATGTACGCGATTTAGCCACAGCGCATTTTAATGCTGGATTTACTCCCCAAGCCCACGGAAGAAATATTATAAGCGCACATAACAGCTCGTTTGTAGAAATGGCCCAATTGGTACATTCAGAGTTTGGAGATAAATTTCCGGTTCCTAATAAGCCCTTGCCAAAATGGTTGCTGCTAATTGTAGGCCCTATGGTAAATAAGGCCTTGTCTCGAAAGTTTATTCGCAACAATGTAAACCAGCCATGGAAGGCAGATAATTCCAAAAGCATAGAGTCGCTAGGCATGCAATATCGCCCACTACAAGAAACCATGATTGATGGCTTTCGGGAGCTTATAGATGCCGGAATTTTAAAACCAAAAAAATAATAAGAGTTATGGATTTCTACGATTTGAACGTAAATACGCCTGGCGGAAGAGCTATTCCGTTTTCTGATTTTAAAGGAAAGGTGGTGCTAGTGGTAAATACTGCTACGCAATGTGGCCTTACACCTCAGTTTGAAGGTCTCGAAAAGTTACATAATACCTATAAAGACAAAGGACTGGTGGTGCTCGGTTTTCCTTGTAATCAGTTTGGTGGACAAGAGCCTGTAAGCAATGCTGAGATGGAAAGTACCTGTCAGGTAAATCATGGAGTTACCTTTCAGCTTACCGAAAAAGTAGATGTAAACGGGAGTAATACCCATGAGGTGTTTAGGTATCTTAAGAAAAAGAAAGGATCAATATTAGGGAGTGGTATTAAGTGGAATTTCACCAAATTCTTGATAGATGCTGAAGGTAAACCCTATAAGCGATATGCCCCTACCACTAGGCCCGAAAAACTGGAAGACGACATCAAAAACTTACTCAAGAAGAAATGAAAAAGGTGCTAATTACAGGAGCCTCGGGTATGGTGGGCAAAGGTGTTTTGTTGGAATGTTTGGAGCATCCGGAAATAGCAGAAGTGCTTAGTATTGGTAGAAGCAAGTTAGACTTGACTCATCCGAAATTGAAACAACTCGTTCATGCTGATTTTTCAGAGTTTAATTCAATCATGGATCAATTAGTAGGATATGATGCCTGCTACCATTGTATGGGCGTAAGTGCGGCAAGGCTCTCGGAGGCAGATTACACCCGCATGACTTATGATTATACTATGGCTTTGGCCAAAACACTTTATGGCCTGAATCCAAATATGACATTTATTTATGTTTCAGGGCAAGGCACAAATTCTACCGAGAAAGGTCGCCAAATGTGGGCACGGGTAAAAGGAAAAACAGAAAATGACCTAATGGCACTTGGTTTTGCCAATGCCTACATGTTTAGGCCTGGTGCTATCCTGCCACTTAAGGGTATTGAGCCAAGCAGTAAAATGTACAGAGTACTTATAAAAAACTTGAAGTGGCTCATTAAATTAATCAAAAAAATGTCTCCTAACTCGGTGGTAGATACCACTCAGATTGGCTTGGCCATGATTGCTTTGAGTACTAAAAACCATCCAGAAAAAATTATCAATCCAATAGATATCATTGCTTTGGCCAAACATGAGAAGCGATGAAGCGATTTCTTATTAAAGTATTGGCGCTAGTTGTGGTTGTATTCGTATTGGGAGTTGTATTGTATTTGTACGTAAATCCACAGTTTGGCGCTACCATCAGCGAATCGGAAAGGCAGGCGTTTACCAAATCAAATCAGTGGGATGGTGAAAAATTTGTGAATCAGAGCGAAACGACCATGGATATCAGTTTGCGTACAATACCCGGCTTGCTCAAAAAGCAATTTAGCGGACGGGCTGAAAGAAGTCCTAAGAAAAAGTTGGAAATGCAAACCTTTGATATGGGCTCGTGGCAACGGGATACCGCTGCATTTCAGTTTATATGGTTTGGCCATTCGGTAGGCTTGATGAAAATGGCTGGTATAAACCTGTTGATAGATCCTATGTTTGGAGGAGATGCTTCACCAGTAGGGCCTGTACGAACAAAGCGTTATACAGATAGTACCATACATATCATTGATCAACTTCCTTTTATTGATGTTGTGCTCATTACCCACGATCATTATGATCATTTGGATTTTGAAAGTTTCAAAAAACTAAAAGGAAAAGTGGGCCATTATTACGTTCCGCTTGGTGTAAAGCGACATTTGTTGCGATGGGAAGTATCTGAAGAAAATATCACTGAATTTGATTGGTGGGAAAGCGCTGAAATAGGAGAGGTGCAAATGACTTTTGTCCCATCACGGCATTTTTCGGGGCGAGGCTTAAGCGATAGGGCTAAGTCATTGTGGGGTGGATGGACATTTATCAGCCCAAAGCACCGTGTGTATTGGAGTGGCGATGGTGGCTATGATGCACATTTTAAGGAAATAGGCAATAAGCTTGGTCCGTTTGATTGGGCTTTTTTGGAGTGCGGACAATACAATAAGCATTGGCATCATATACACATGTACCCCGAAGAATCCATTCAGGCGGCAATTGATGTACAGGCTAAAACTGCTATACCCATACATTGGGGTGCCTTTACTCTAGCATTGCATACATGGCAAGATCCTGTGCAACGATTTGCGGCTGAGGCTAAAGCTAAGAATGTAAATATCGCCATGCCTCAATTGGGTGAGGTAATAATTTTTGATAAGGAAGAGAAAGAATATTGGTGGGAGAATCTTGATTAGGTAAAAAAAAACCTCCTTGAAATTATTTCAAAGAGGCTTTTTGGGTTCTCTGTTTTCTAAAAATTAAGAGGCCATCATGCCTTTCAATTCGTCAGAGATGCTATCCAATTTGCGTTTAGATTTTTCTATTGCTTTTTCTGCAGAGCTTTTAGCTTCCTTCCATTTGTCTTCTGAGTAATCGCTAAAATCCTCCAATTGCTTTTCTAGTGCTGACTTTTCATTAAACAAGTCTTTTTTAGCATTCTCTAGTGATGCTTTAGTTTTATCAGTACTACTTTCAATCTTAGCATCCAGCACTTTTATTTCTTTTTCAACATTTGCAATAGCTACTTTATATTTTTCCTTCATTTCGGCTTTTGCTTTTTCAAATTCCATATCTATTTTTTCGGTATTTACTAGTTCTGTATTTTCTTCCTGGCTCTTAGTTTCGCTGCATCCTGCAAGGGTCCACACCACCAAAAAGGCACCAAGTATCAAAATTCCCTTTTTCATTGTTTATTAGTTTGAGGTTATATACACCATATAGTGCTAAAGCCATGCCTGCTTTGGTTATAGCGTGTTTACTGGGCTCTGCCGGTGCTACGGGTAGTTAAAGTGTTGTGTGATTTCCCAATCATCGTAATAAGTGTGGAAAATCCCCACAAATTTTAAGGAGGCCGTCAATGAAGAACCTCAAATAATGGGCTTATCGCTATGAGAAATAGCTTTATAATTAACGTAGGTAAGGGAATAGGGCTTGGATGTAAAAATGCTACATATCATTTCTGCCAATCTGACGCAATCTTTATGCAATTCGTAATTTTGCGCAGCATTTGATATAAGCGAAAACATGCAAGAAATAGAAACAAAAGAGATGATGGCGGAAAATCAGCAAGGTGAAGCTTTGCTGCGCGAAGATGGATTAGGAGAAAAGAAACTTTACATAGAAAGCTACGGCTGTCAAATGAATTTTTCGGACAGCGAAATTGTGGCTTCTATTCTTAATAAAGAGGGCTATGCTACCACCAGAAATGTAGAAGAAGCTGATTTGGTTTTGCTCAACACATGTTCTATTCGCGATAAGGCGGAGCAAACAGTAAGAAACCGATTGACCGGATTTAATAAGCTAAAAAAAGAAAATCCGGGAATGCGCATAGGTGTGCTGGGATGTATGGCCGAGCGCCTAAAAGATAAATTTCTGGAGGAAGAAAAGTTGGTAGATATGGTGGTAGGCCCTGATGCTTATCGCGATTTGCCAAACCTTGTAAAAGAGGTGGATGCTGGCCGAAAAGCCGTAAACGTACTTTTGTCAAAAGATGAAACCTATGCCGATGTAAGCCCTGTAAGACTGGGCCAAAATGGGGTAACGGCTTTTGTGTCTATTACACGTGGATGCGATAATATGTGTACTTTTTGTGTAGTGCCTTTTACCAGAGGGCGTGAGCGTAGCCGCAATCCACAAACTATTTTGGAAGAGGTGCTGGATTTGGTAGACAAAGGTTTTAAAGAAATCACCCTATTAGGGCAAAATGTGGATTCGTACCTATGGTATGGTGGTGGCCTTAAGAAGGATTTTGCAAAAGCCAGCGAAGCGGCTCAGGCATCTTCTATTGACTTTGCAAAACTACTGGCTATGGTGGCCGAAGCTGCACCCAAAATGCGCATACGTTTCAGCACTTCCAATCCTCAGGATATGAGTGATGATGTATTACATGCTATTGCTAAATACGATAATATATGCAACTATATCCATCTTCCGGTACAATCAGGAAGTAGTAGAATATTGAAACTGATGAACCGTGGGCACAATCGAGAGGAGTACCTAGCCTTGGTAGAGCGCATTCACAAGATTATTCCTGACTGTGCTATTTCTCAAGATATGATTACTGGTTTTCCTACCGAAACGGAAGAGGATCATCAGGAAACATTGAGCTTAATGGAGGAGGTAAAGTATAATTATGGATATATGTTCTACTACTCCGAAAGGCCCAATACCTATGCTGAGCGCAAGATGGAAGACGATGTGCCGATGGATGTAAAGAAGAGAAGACTCAACGAAATTATTGCGGTACAAAGGCGTTTGTCTGATGTTTACAATAAGTCAAGATTGGGCAATGTTGAAGAAGTTTTGATTGAAGGATCATCAAAAAAATCGGAAGACGAATGGTATGGACGCACCTCACAAAATACGGTAGTGGTATTTCCTAAGGGAGATGAGAAAGTGGGAGATTTTGTTCAAGTAAAAATTGAAGATTGTACTACAGCTACTCTTTTGGGTACGCGCGTTAATTAATATAAAGGATGAATAGATTTAACTTTTTGTTGTTGCTTGTTTCTATGAGTGCAGCTGCTTTGGCTCAAGAAAAAGTAGGAGACAAGTGGGTGGATAACAAACTTAGTTTTAAAGTAATTGATCAGAGTGTAAAAACCAATGGTGAATTGTACGTATGTGTGGCCGATACCGTAACCAATAATTGTATTGAAAACCTAAAGACGGGATTTAAAGTAAAAGTGTACGATGCAGAGGGAAGCCTCATTTGGGAAGGAATAGGCAGTGGCAGAGCCAAAGGATTGAAAATTCCGAAAGCACTTCCAACGGCCAGTTATATCACCATTACGGCTTTTAAGCCTTACGTTACCAACAAAACAACAGGGAATTACATTCATCAGGATAAACCAATTTCAATAAAGTATAACCTGTAATGAGTAATCTTAGAGAAATAAAACAACGCCATGGAATCATTGGCACCTCTGTTCTATTAGACAGAGCTTTGCAGAAAGCCCTTCAGGTGGCCTCTACTGATATTTCGGTATTGGTAAGCGGAGAGAGTGGTGTAGGAAAAGAGGCGATTCCAAAAATTATTCATAGCCAATCGGCAAGAAAACACAACCCTTATATAGCCGTAAACTGCGGAGCTATTCCCGAGGGCACCATCGATAGCGAATTGTTTGGTCATGAGAAAGGGTCGTTTACTGGCGCAACCGGAGCTCGTAAAGGATATTTTGAAGAGGCTGATGGAGGTACCATTTTTTTGGATGAAGTAGGAGAACTGCCATTGTCTACCCAAGTAAGATTATTGCGAGTTTTAGAAACCGGAGAATTTATAAAAGTAGGTTCGTCTAAAGCTCAAAAAACAGATGTACGCATAGTAGCTGCTACCAATGTAGATATGATAGCTGCAATCCAGAAGAATAAATTTCGCGAGGATTTGTATTATCGATTAAATACGGTGGAGATAAAAATTCCTGCTCTGCGCGATAGGCCTGAGGATATCCATTTAATCTTTAGAAAATTTGTTTCTGATTTTTCGGATAAGTATCACGTGCCTCAGGTTAAGCTTTCGCCCGATGCGGTAGAAATGCTTACTAAGTTTAGATGGCCGGGTAATATTCGACAATTAAGAAACCTAGCAGAACAGCTATCGGTAGTAGAGCAGAATAGAGAGATAGATGGTCAAACCTTGATGACTTATTTGCCAACTATTGGCAGGAGCGATTTGCCTACTTTGTATAAAAATGAAGCCCCGGGCGTTAGTTCAAGTGAGTTTGCTAACGAAAGAGAAATCATGTACAAGATTTTGTTTGACATGAAAAGTGATCTTTCTGATTTGAAGAAGCTCACTATGGAATTGATGAAATCGGGTGGCACTTCAAGTTTTGAAAAGGAAAACTCCAAGCTCATTCACAAGCTGTATGGTGATGATGAAGATGATGAAAAGCTAGATAGCGAAGAAGGTAAATACATTCCTATTTACGAATCGGGAAAAGCTGAATTGCTTACACCCACCTATGATGCCGAGCATGAAACGGTAGAGGAAGAGAACTTATCGTTGCAGGAAAAAGAGCTGGAGCTAATAAAAAAGGCACTAGATCGCAATAATGGGAAGCGCAAGGATGCAGCCGATGAGCTTGGAATCTCAGAGCGTACTTTGTATCGAAAAATTAAACAATACGAACTACCATGAGAAAGATTTTCTTAATCTTTTTAGTTCCATTACTTGTGGCTTGCTCAGGCGGGTACTCGTTTACCGGTGGTGATGTAGGAGATGCGGAGACTGTTTCTATCGCTTTTTTTCCTAACTATTCTGATCTCGTTCAGCCACAGCTCAGTCAAATGTTTACCGAAGCATTGAAAGATATTTTTGTGCAACAAACCCCTTTGGAGCTAGTGGAAAGAGGCGGAGACCTGCATTTTGAAGGATCTATTACGGAGTATGTAGTGAAGCCCATAAGTGCTCAGGCTAGTGAGATTGGTCAGGTAGCACAAAACAGATTAACTATTTCTGTAAATGTTATTTTCACCAATAAATTGGATGACAAGAAAAGCTTTGAAAAAAAGTTTTCTCGTTTTGAAGATTTTGATGCCAGTGCCGACTTCAATCAGGTAGAAACCTCTCTGATGGAAGTGATAAATCAGCAGCTGGTAGAAAACATTTTAAATCAATCTATTGGAAGCTGGTAAGTTGGAAGCAAATGAATTTTTAAAACTCTTGAGTAAGCCACAGGCCGTGGATAAGTGGCCAGTGGAAGAGCTGAAGGAGCTATCACTAAGGTTTCCATATAGCCAGCCCGTGCAGCTGCTTTATACCTGTAGTTTAAACCAATCAAGCGATTATTTGTTTTCTAGTCAATTGGGAAAAACGTCTATTCTTACAGATGACAGAAGCTTACTTTTTGACCTATTTGAAAGGGAGCCCGAAGGTATGGAAAGTGCAGCCGCTTTGGCGCCAAGCCCTGCGGTAGAAAAGCCAACACCTAAAGAACCGATCATAAAGGAGGAGCCGATAGTAGAAAAGCAAATTGAAAAAGAGCCTGAACCAGTAGAAGAACTAGTCATAGCTGAACCGCCATTGGAAGCACCAGCGCCTAAGGTGGTTAAAGTAGAGCCTCCAAAGAAGGTGGTAGAAAAGCCTAAAAAACTCGATTTGTCAGGGCTCAGCCCACAAGAAAAGGTGCAGGCTATATTGGCCGAGAATAAAAGGATAAGAGAAGAACTAGCTACCAAAAAGACAGAGCCTAAACCGGAACCTGAGCCACAGGAAAGCATTGCGGAAGAAGAAGTAAACGTTCCTGTGAATGAGGCAGAGTCGGAAATGGCTGTTGTAGAGGAAACTCAAGTGGAGCCCATTCCACCTGTAGATGTGAAAGAAGTAGCGCAGGTGGAAACATCAGAGGAAACTGTGGAGGAGCCAATAGAAACGCCTGTGATTGCAGAGGATGAGAATATAGTAACAGTGGATGAGCCTGTTTTTGTAATAGAGGAAGAACCCGTTCCGGTTTTTGAAATAGAAGAGGAGCAGACAGCAAAACCTGAGGAGGTAGATTACACCAAAGACTCTCATTCTTTTTCGGAATGGTTGACCGTTTTGAAAAACAAAAACCACCCGGAGGAAAAGGAAAAGAGTGAAGAAAAGGAAAGTTTACCACCGGTAAAGAAAATAGAACTCCTGGATTCGTTTGTAGAAAAACTACCCGAAATAAAGCAGAAGAGTCGCCACGCTACAAGAGGCGAAATGCCCGCGATCAATTGGGATTTGGTAAATCAGGAGCAGGAAGATAGCCTGGTTACCGAAACATTAGCCAAAGTGTATTTGCTTCAAAAACACTATACAAAGGCTATAAAAGCATTTGAAATATTGAAGTTGAAATATCCCGAAAAAAGTAGTTTCTTTGCCGACCAAATTTCAGAGATCAGGAAACTGATAAACAGTAAATAAGAAAGGAATTATGCCAGTATTACTAGCCACATTAATAATCATTAGCTGCGTATTGCTAATCATCATTGTTTTAGTTCAAAACCCTAAAGGTGGAGGTCTTAGCTCATCTTTTGGTGGCGGAGGTACCCAGTTGTTTGGAGGTGTTAAAAAAACTACTGATTTCCTGGATAAAGGAACTTGGGTGCTAGCCATTGTTTTAGTGGGTTTAGTGCTTTCTATGAACGTAATGGTAAGCCCACGTAGCGCTGCTGATAGTGGTGAAGAACTACAATCTGAGATTTCTGAGCAAATGCTTGAAAATCCGGTAGTAGCTCCACAAGGTTCGGGTGTAGCACCTATTCAGGTTGATCCTGATATGGAGAGTGAGCCTGAAGCTGAATAGTAGAAAGAAACAATATTTTATATAAAGCCCTCTGATGAAAATCAGAGGGCTTTTTTGTTTGGGGAATTTTGCGCAATACTTCCCCTTTGAGCGCGAAGGGGTGGATGAGCCGTAGGCCCAGACGGGGTAGTTGGCTGCTATAGCCTACTAAGCATATATATTGTAATTCCTCCCCTGGCTTATGTTCACCTTTGGGCGATAATCGGGACAGATTCTTTGGAGTGGAATATCACAATCCATTTGTTCACATATAATAAGGGAAACCTAGCTTAAGGAGTTTTGTATAATCCTCGCAATGTAAGAAGCCACAAACAAGCTTTGTAAAAGCACTAGCAGGATTTAATGTTTTCCCCGATGGCGCACATATGTAATGTGTGCTTTATGTACTCTCCTGTGTAGTAAGATATAGCCTCCTTTCCTAAGCGTGCCTGTTGGTAGAAGTTTAATAATCATATACAATGCAATTATTACTACTTTAGAGTTTCCAATTTTTCAATATCAAATTTTAACAATGCAACGAATCAATCAATCCCTATTTCTTTTATCCGCCTGTGTTTTACTGCTGTTTTCTTTTGGCCTACAGGCCCAAAAGAGCTATGAGTTTACCAATGAGGTAGTAATGCAAATGACTACCGAAGGAGGAGATTCAGACTCAGAAGAGAGTTCAATAATTCGGTTTTATAGTTCAAATGATCATGAACATGTAGGATTTGATATGGAGGTAAATTCGCATGGAATGACGATGGATGCGAAGATTATTAATGATATGGAAGATAATACGATGACCACATTAATAAACCAGGGAGGTATGAAAATGGCCATGCAGTATAAGTTGGATGCTTTGGGCGGAATGGATATTCCTGATGAAATAGAAGACTCAGTAGATGATGAGAACTCAGCAAAACCGAATTTTAGAGCTACAGGAAAAACAAAAACTATAAATGGGTATAAGTGTGTGGAGTATGAAGTTACTTCTGAGGATAAGGATGACTATACCGTGGTATGGATGACTAAGGATTTGAAAATGGCTAGTTTTTTTGAGAGCTTTAGTAGCGTAAAGGGAATGAGCGAAGCTTGGGATATGGATATGCCGGAAGGTTTTCCGATGGAAATTATCTCTTATCCTAATGGAAAAGGAAGCAAGGAAAAAAGATCTATCAAAGTGACGGAGATAAATAAAAATAAAAAAATAAGTATATCAACAGAGGGCTATAGTATCATGAAGCTCAATTGATATAGAAGAATAATTGTTAGGTTAAGGTTTCTTGAAAATGCCACCCTGTCAGCAGCGGTGGCATTTCTTTTTTAATACTGGCAGTAATAGGCCATTGGCACACTTTCTGACTAAGAGCCAGCAGTAAAATTTCAAATAAGTATAACCTTAAATAAATCAATGAAAATGGCTGAAATAAATCTTCGCCCATTAGCAGATAGAGTATTGGTAGAACCAAGTGCTGCTGAAACAAAAACTGCTTCAGGAATTATTATCCCTGATACCGCACAAGAGAAACCACAGCAAGGTGTAGTGGTAGCTGTTGGCAATGGTAAAAAGGACGAACCCATGACGGTAAAACCTGGTGACGTGGTTCTATACGGAAAGTATGGTGGCACCGAAATCAAGCACAATGGTAAGGACTACCTTATTATGCGTGAGGCTGACATTTTTGCTGTAATAAGCTAAGTAGCTTTTTCAAAACAATCAAATATTTTAAATCACAAAAAATAGTTTAGCAATGGCTAAAGAAATAAAATTCAACGTAGAGGCAAGAGATGCTCTGAAAAGAGGGGTAGATCAATTGGCAAATGCCGTAAAAGTAACCCTAGGGCCTAAAGGTCGTAATGTAGTAATCGAAAAATCTTTTGGATCACCTACTGTAACCAAAGATGGTGTATCAGTAGCAAAAGAAATTGAGCTAGAAGACAAGGTAGAAAACCTAGGCGCTCAGATGGTAAAGGAAGTAGCCAGCAAAACAGCTGATGTAGCTGGTGATGGAACTACCACTGCCACTGTATTGGCTCAGGCTATTTACAACCAAGGAATGAAAAACGTAGCGGCAGGTGCCTCACCAATGGACCTTAAGCGCGGAATGGATAAGGCCGTACAAATGGTAATTGCTGATCTTCAAAAGCAATCTACTGCAGTAGGCGATAGCTCTGATAAGATAGAGCAAGTAGCTTCTATTTCTGCTAACAACGATCACACTATAGGTAAACTTATAGCCGAGGCAATGGCCAAAGTAAAGAAGGAAGGTGTGATAACTGTAGAGGAAGCAAAAGGAACTGAAACCTATGTGGATGTAGTAGAGGGAATGCAGTTTGACCGCGGTTACCTGTCTCCCTACTTTGTTACAGATTCTGAAAAAATGATTGCT
>JAUICR010000235.1 GCA_030427785.1 Bacteroidia bacterium
ATACGTATTTGGAATACTACCGCACAGAGCCATGTATCGCAATCTGAGTTTAGAGACGGAAACATTGGGTTGTTGGTCCACAACTTGGCAGGGTCGGCTCCATTTACAGTTACCCAAACCCATTTTGAAGATTGTGGAAAAGCTCTGTGGGTGGTAGACGGGCCTTTTTCGGTAATCAATAGCACTTTTGATAATAACAATTGGGCCATAAAAGGGGATGACCTTACTGGGCAGAGTGGTGTTCAGGATGTTGATGTTAGCTGCGTTTCTTGTAGTTATGGTAAAGGCGTTGGGATAGCTGGCAGTAGTCAGACTGGGGCTTCCATCAATATTACCCGATGTGACTTTTCGCACCTGTATTCTGGTATTGCAATGGAAGGTATGAACGTGAAATCTACGTGTTCAGATTATTCCTTTATAACTGGAGGCGAGGGAGCGATAAGTTTATACTCAAGCATATTGGATATTGCTGACAATGCTGAAAATAAGTTTTTCTCTAATAATCAGGATATTTATTTGGGAGGCTCAGATGGTCAGAATGCTTTACTGATGAATAATGGTTTCAATGACTTTGAGCCAAAAGGTAGGTATCACGGGCTTTATATTTCAGGTTATATTGATCCTTCGGCACCATTTTTCTCAGATCCTATTGTGGCAGACAATAACCGACTGCTTACGTATACCTCGCTTAGTAGCGGACAGGTAATGCCGATAGATTTGTTTAATCTAACCACAAATGCTCAAATTACCTTTCAGCGGAATCCTTTCCTCACGAGTATTACACGTTCTTGCGGCACAAGCTCAGGTAGCGGTACTGGCCACAGCACGGTATATAATGCGGTACTTGATTATACTGGCACGGGAGGTTCTATTAATTCGAGTTATTATACAAACAGTAGTTTTAAAACCGCAGCTCTGGACGCTATAGATGATGTTTCGATTGACGAAAATGATATTCGTGATGATGGTACCGCTGTGGTAAAAATGGCAGATATTTTATTAGCCGTAGTAAGTAATGCTGATGCAACCACTGATAAGATAAAGACTGTATTGTACATGCAAATGACCCAAGCCCTCAATAATGCTTACGGGTATGGTGCCATGTTGAATTCTGAAAACATGGAGAATGGTATAAATGATACGGTAGAAGACGTAATATCAGTATTGGATGATTATTTGGAAGAGTTCGATATAAACGATACTACTACTTATGACTTAAAGTTTAGATACACTTTGGATAAATCACATATTTACCGTGTAGGGGGGTATCATGATGAAGCTTTGGCCTTATTAAATAGTCCTACTAGTTGGACGTTTAATAATACTCAAGTACAACGTGCTGGATATTGGCAGTGTGCATGTCAGGTAGAGAAAGATTATTTTGATGGAGCATTGCCTGAAGAGGAATACATTAATCAAAAGGAACTGTGTAAGCAGCAATATATTGGATATACATATAAGAGCGCAAGCGCCAATGGTAGTTCAGGCTATATTGTAGAACAGACTGACCCTGTGATAATGGAGGTTTATCCTCAACCTACTCATGATAAACTTACGTTGGTAATTGAGCCTGCTTATTCTGGCTTAGTTATGTATAACATTAGTGATTTGACGGGTCGAGTGCTTAATACTTCAAGCTGTAATTGGAATGGCACTGAAATGAGCTTTGATGTGCATCAGCTAAAAGCTGGTGCCTACTTTATCAATCTACAGTTTGAGGACGGTACAAGGGTTGTTAAGTTTTTGAAGAAGTAATTCTTAGAACGTATCTGTAATGAAACACCTTTGAGTATTAAACTCAAAGGTGTTTTGTTTTTTTTTAATAATACCCTCTTCGTACTCGCTCAATAATATTTCCTTGATCGATATCCAAGACAAATCGAATACTAGTGTAATACTCTTTTTGTGTGAGGAAGTTTGTATCCTGATTAACTAGAGGAAAATAGATTTCTAAGAAGTCAGTAACTAAGGCTATTCTAATTCCAGCATCGTAATATAATTTACTCCCATCATCTAATGCTGCTACATCAGCAAAAACTCCAAAAATAGACCAAATTGGCACCGTTAAATTGGTACTAAACATCCACCTATCCGATAAAACTCCTGTTTGAGATTTGAAGCCCCCATCAGTTACAAAAAACTGCTGGCTCCAAATTCCACTAGTTTCTGAGCGCCCATATAGATTATAGTCAAACATAAAATCTTGTGTGCCGCTCAATCCTAAGCTATAGTAATTTCCATTTACGCCATTATCAGCAAAAGTGTTCACCAAAAAAACACCAATGTAATTTCTCCATATCAACCATTTTTTATTCCAAAGCATTCGTCTGAAATCTCCTTCCAAGCTGATACGGCTAAATTCATCGCCCAAATAGAAATCGCTGACAATGCTAAACGGTGACAGGATGCTGGTGTTTTCATATTGGTGTGTAATATTAAAAACACTGTAACTAGAAGTATTTAGGCCATTCTGAGGTTCATCAAAATCGGGTGGTAATTCTCTATCTAAATGCACCATTCTCAATCGCAAACTCTGAATGACAGGGCTGGTAGCGTATGGCTTTTTGAAATAAAACTTTAAAGTAGGCGAGATACGTGTATAGGCCAAGTCTCTATCGTAATGGTAGTAGCGTGCAAAAACACCCAGCCTAATTTGATGAAACAGACGACTTTTTCGCGTTGTTAAGTTGTACAGTGTGCTGGCGTAACCGGTTAATTTCCCGGTTCCGGTACTATATTCAGGGCCAATGACGTACTCAAATGGTTTTTGCACGATAGAGCTATTGTCCAGAGAAACTCCCAAAAGCACCTTGTCATAGGCGTTAAAGTTTACCGTGGGCGTCCAGTACAGTTGGCTTTTATTGGGATCTTCAAAGCTGTAATAAAACTGAAGCCTCAATGGCTCAAAACGCTGGAATAATAATCGGTCGTAATAAGTATTATTTTTCTGGTTGTATTCTGGTACAATTCCAGGGTAATTGAGTACCACTTTGTCATATTCATCATGATGCATTTGCACCGATTTTTTACCCGTATGACCATCGTGCCATTCGGTCAGCACAGGTTTGCCATCTTTAAAACCAGTAAGGGAGAAAGGGAGTACCAAGGTTCCTTTGTTGACCACTGTAGCGGTGCTTACAGTGGGGCAGTGGTCCGCTTCCACCAATCGATATTCGTACACCTCGTTGGTGTTTATCCAAGTTTTGAAAAACCAATCTACATCTCTGTTGCAATAATAAGTGAAGGATTTACGAAGGTTTTCGGCATTAGGATTTCGCGAATACTCCAGCATATAGCGTCTCATAGATCGCTTGAAGGTGGACAGGGAAGTATAACCACGCAGGTGGCCAAGTGCTAAATAGGTTTTTGCCTGAGCAATGGCTTCATAGTTTAGCCTACTTAGAGAATCAGCCGAAGTACTCATCTTTTGATCAAAGTTCTGACGAGCCAAATAGAGGTAAAAGAATTGGTTTTGGAAAGCATAATCAAATTGATCTAGCCCAAAGAACTTGCCTATAAAGCTGTTGCTAAGTGGGAGCCATTTTTTTTCAGGGAAGTATTCGTTTACAAAATTGTACTTATAGAAATATGGAATCCCTCGAGCCAACCAAGGGCTTTTGAACCCATCAACATTCATTTTATATCTAAAAATTTGTTCAGCCCGTGCATGGCAAAGTTCTGCCGAAAACTTAAACAAATCATCGGGTACATCTAGTGTGAGCAGATGATCGCTTTGGTATTCGCTGTTTTTATCTTTGAGCAATAGCAGATCGAAATCATGTTCTTTATCAATTCCTAATTCGGATTTAAAATATTGATCAATCTGCTCGTTTACCTCATTTACCTGAAGTGCATGAAAAGGTTCGTCACCACTAAAGTATAAGTGTCCTCCATTTTTCATTTTGAAGACATGAAAATCTCGGGAAATGAAGAATTGCAAATTAGAACCCGAATGCTCAAAATGAAGCTTCTTTAGTTCTGTTGATTTAGGCATTTTAGCCAACAGTATATTATCCAAACTATCAATAATTGCTAGTTCTTCCTCGTCTAAAAGCTGCGTATTGGTAGCAACCATCATATCTGCAGGTAGCTCTAAGCTTACCTTATAACGATTATAGGAGGTATGCACATCTCTATAAAAAGTAAGTGGATAGTTGTGAAAGCCTGAAGAATCGACCGTAGAAAATATAGGAAGCCAATCTGCAATGCGGTACACCGAGCCATCATAGCCCACACCATTAAACTCAGTTGAGCCCATTTTTAGCTCAAAGCTAAAAGACACCCTTATGGAATCTAAAGGAGCTAAAGGTTCTTCCAGGGGGATTTCAACAAACTCGCAATCCACACATGGCTCTACCATAAATGAATTGACTTCTAAATCATTAATTTCTATCCAGCCCAGTTCATAGGGTTTGGCAAAATGGGCATCTGCTTTTTGAAACTGCTGTAGCTGACCCTGCAGAAAGGAGCCTTTATACTCTAATGCCCTCGAAGGCAAATGCATCATTAGTGAGCTAAGCGAGCCTTTACTAGTATTTACAAAAGTATGCTTAGCTACACCCGAAAGCACTTGTGTACTATCGTTTAGCGAAAGCTCATACCTATACGTATTTGATTGCCCTTGGCCAAGATAGTAGAATAGGAGGGCTATTAATAAGAAATGGGTCGTCTTCAAAAACTCATGGAATTTTGGCAAATAT
>JAUICR010000236.1 GCA_030427785.1 Bacteroidia bacterium
CTGGACAATTCTTTGAGAAAATTTATGCAATGTCTATTGAAATAGTATCTACAAAACCAATAGTGGTAGCTCAGTTTTCTAATAGTTCTGGCTATGATGGTGTTACTTCGGATCCATTTATGATGTTGATACCACCTTTTGAGCAGTATTTAGGTAGTTATACATTATCAACTCCAGCATCTGGATTTGTAGGTCATTATTTGAATATTGTAGCTCCTTCCGGGGGTATCGCTAGTGTGGAGTTGGATGGATCGTTTATTCCGAGTTCAGATTTCGCACAAATAGGTTCTTCGAGTTTCTTTGGAGCCACTAAGCTTGTGGCAGCAGGTACACATACTGTTAAGAGTTCTTTCCCTGTTGGGGTTCATTCCTATGGGTTCGGCAGTTTTGATTCTTATGGTTACCCTGGTGGTCAGTCACTTTCAGAAGTTGCTTCGGCTGATAGTTTACAACTAAGCCTTACGACAGGTATTGCTCCTCAGGGAGATACAGTGTGTGTAGCAGAAGCAACTGTTTTAGATAGCCTAAATCAACCTTTATCAGGTATTCGTGTAGATTTTAGTCTACATGGAGTCAATGCGATGTCAGGGTTTGCCTTTACCGACTCTTTAGGGGTGGCAACATATTGTTATCTGGCAACAAATGCAGGGTTTGACACCGTAAAAGCTTCTACAGGCGGGTTGTCTGCAACAGGAGTAGTTGAAATATTACCCTGTGCGTTAAATTTAAGTGCAACTTTTGTTAACATTATAAACGGTAGCCCTGGTTCTATTGATTTGACTGTTACTGGTAATGTGGCTGCAGCTACCTATACTTGGACAGGGCCAAATGGATTCGCAGCAGCAACCCAAGATCTATCTGGACTTACTGATTCGGGAACTTACAAAGTGGTTGTTCGTGATCCGTTCTTCAGTAACTGTAAAGACTCGCTGTATGTTACAGTTAAAGATACTACCATAGGTGGTGGTGGCGGAAATTGTGATGTGACGTGCCTTAGCGATGGTAGTTGGTCAAAAAGCACTGTAGTATCACAAACCAACAATAGTGGAATATGGATGGGTGTGCAAGGTGTGCTTCCAGCAGCGGCCACATTTACTGACCCTGCCGTAGTAGGACAGCCTTATCCTTGGGTTCATGTTACCCCAGTAGCGGGTGCTGATCCTATTAAAACAGGTCATAGCATTACCTATTTCCGCAAAACTTTTAACCTAACCACCACATCAGGAATTGAAGCCCGATTTAGAATGAATGTTGATGATCAGGCAGAAATCTATGTAAATGGTCAATTGGTTGCTCGCCTTGTTGGTATGGGTCGTGCCAATTATAGAAACCCATATCATGATGCAAGATTTTATGGAGCAGGTGCAGTAGATAATGGTTACCTAGGAGGTGATATGTTTGACTTTACTACGAATGCTACCATGAGTTCTGTGTTCCAGGTAGGAACAAATGAGTTGATAGTTGTAGTTCGTAATTTGGGTAAAGTCAAGGATAAAGGTGGCTTCTCAATGCGAATGGATCTTACAGGTTGTGGAGGTTTGATACCTAAAGCGGCTATTGTTAGCAATGATCACACAACTCCACATCTAGATTTGTATCCTAATCCAAACAATGGTGAGTTTGTAATAGCTCTGCCAAGTATGGAGAAAGGAACGGTAGCTCAAATTAGAGTGTACGATATGAATGGTCGCTTGATTGCACAGCAAGAAGAAACAAGCGAAATGGCTGAAGTAAATATATCTGGAATGACCTCGGGAGTTTACTTTGTAAAAGTAAATGTGAACGGGATTATTTATACAGAAAAAGTTATTAGGCAATAACGGTTTATAATCCTTTAATAGAAAATCCGCCTAGGCAAAAGCTTAGGCGGATTTTTATTTGGAATCTATTTCTGAGTATTTAGTTTATTCTATAGCAAATCAAGGTTCCGTCTTCGCTATAGCTTACGATATTAATCACACCGTCCTGCTTTAGCGACCCCATGTCAAATGGTCCTTGCGCAAACACAGGAAAACCGTCTACCAATTCGCCCTTACTATTAAAGAGCCTTATTTCTTCCTTGTTTTTACTAAAGGCAGCAGCATAAAAATCACCTTTAAAAATCATCACCTTAGGCTTTACGCTTATATCTCCATCCAAAGCTGCGGTCCAAGGTTTTCCACTACTTTTTACAGTTAGTTCATTTTCGTGGGTAAAAATATAGCTGTCATCAAAGTATAAGAAGTGGTCTGCTGGGCGAGATTCATCTAAAAACAAGTGGTCTACTCCACTTCCTGGATTCAATACAAATAATTCGCCCTGAGGAGAAACCGAAAGAATTTCGGAAGTAGCTAGTGACTCTCCCGTTTTTATGTAAAAAGGCGACTTGAGTTCCGGTAAGTCACTTATGGGTTTAAATCGCTCTTTCCCGGCCCTGGTGAGTTGGTACAAATGTCCTTCATCATCATTAATGATAATTACATCTTTTCCGGCTACAGCAAAATGCTGAGGTTGACTAATAATGGTGCCTTTTGTCTTTTTAAATTTCCAGCCCTTTACAGGTTTGCCTGTAAGGTCAAAGTTTTTTAATTCTTTGCCCTCTGCTACCACAAACCTATATGTGCGGTTTTGATCATAATCAAATACACCAACAGGCGCTGTTAATGTGTTTTCAAAACTGATAGGGAAGTTCTCAACATCACGGCTCAATCGGTCTAACACGTACAGGCTTTTTGGTGTATTAAATACCATTTGAAGTTTTTTGTTTTTATACAGGTCTACTTGCGTGATTTGCCCCATGATGGGCCCGTCCAGCTGTTTTTCCCAAAGTATTTTTCCGCTATAATCTAGTAAGTAAAGAATGTGATTATCATCCTGAATAGTGATGTCGTATTTCCGGTTTCTATGATTTTTTAAAAACTGGGGTTCGTTAGATGCCTGACTTTTTAATTGGGTGCTCCACAAGCGACTTACTTTTTCCTTTGCCACCGATTGATGTTTCAAATAAAAGTTAGTGAATGCCGCATCGCCATCCACCTTCATTTGCAGTGCAGCCCATCTATACCTATTTAGGTTTTCTTCAAATTTTTCAATCTCTTTCTTAGCATCTTTCTTTATCAAATTGGCCATCATAGGATTAAACCCTGAATTTATAGCTACCACTTTTACATGCGATTTGGCCGGTAGTTCAGCTTTAAATTCGAGGAACTCTTCATCCATGCCCAATGTTTTAGAGTCGAGAACATCGTTTATTACACCCTTTAGCATCGCCAGGTTTTCCGAAAACAATACAAAGTCATTATGTATAAAATAATAGGGGTAATAAAACTCTTCAAACAGGCTACCATACATTCGAGGCAGGGCATTTTCAGCAATTAGTTTTTTGATAATTAAACCGCGATATCCCTCAATAAAGTCTTTTTTAGAAATACTGTCCAGAGCAGTCGTTACATCCTTTTCAGATCTAAAATTGAAGTAGGCCACTAAGTTTTGCTGCTCATCTTTACCTGCCGAGCCAAAAAGCCCCATCTCAGTGTCCACCCAGTTTAGCAGGGTTTTTTCAGTATCTATTGTTAGTTTTTCTAATAGCTGGTCATGCTTTCTCAACTTCCCGGCTTTTTCTAAATAAGCCCTGTAGTTTCTGTAATACTGATTGGCATTATCAAAGGTGTGTGCCACCCAAAAGCCACTTGCGCTGGGAACTATGGCTTCAGCTTTGGGTTCTTGGGCGCTTACACCCTTAAAAGCCTCTAAATAGTACGCCTTGTCAGTGGGAATTAAAGTTAATCCACTCATGATTAATTCCTGATTGTGAACACTAATGTCCAGTTCTGTCCAGCTACCTAATTTTTCTATGTATTGACTATTAGCGTTGGGGAAAACAGTTTTTAACCATTCAGGAGCTCTTTCTAAATTCACATAAAGATTGGCTAAATCTTTCTTGTTACTCGTTTTTTGAAGTTTACTAAAACCTACATCGTCCTTTATACCAAATTCGCTTTTGGTTTGGCGAATACCTTCTTCCACCAATTTTTTGTTGGTACTAAATAGTAGTAAATTTTGGTAGGCGCTTAGGTAATAGCTTGATGTTTCATTGGAAAAATGAAAGATTTCAGCATCGGCATACTTTTGTTTTTTGCTCTTAAATACCTTGCTAAGTTTTTTGCCAATGCTGTGTTCTAGTTCTTCATTTCTGTTCCCGATAAAAAGTAAGTCATACTTGTCAGCACCACTTATAGTGAGGGCTACTACTATTGAATTTTTATTGAAATAGGATGTAAGGCTATCGGCAGAAAAACAGTTGTACAGTGTAGAAAGACGTTGGTTTAAATCAACCATAGACGCAAAACTGTCAACTTCGGCATACAGTCGGCTACTGTTTATTTCATTAATAGCCTTCGGTAAGTTTTCTATTTCGAGTAGTAAAACAGACTGTGAGGGGACAGCACTATACAAGTCGCTGCTATATTTTTCATCTTCGGTGCAGCTAGTAAGTACTGCTACAATAAGTCCTACAATAAGGGTTGAGATGCGAAATTTCATGAGGCTCCAATTTTTGCTGCAAAAGTAAAGGAATACGAAGGCTCAAAGGCAGATTTTCAATGGATTAATAGAGCTTGTTTTCCACAATCAAAACGAGGCATTATTGTTTATTGTTGTCTTCAGCAAGTTGCCTAAAGCTAAGGCGATGAATATTTGACAAACCATATTTT
>JAUICR010000237.1 GCA_030427785.1 Bacteroidia bacterium
ATAAGTTCCGTTTCTCTTGGTGGGTAGGCCAATACTACTTGTACCACATCGCCTGCCTTTACCTTGTAATTGCTTTTACAGGTCACACCGTTTACCAATATATTCTTGGCCTCAGCTGCCTGTTGTATTTTATTTCTGGATGTGTTTTTGAGTAAATTGTTCAGGAATTTATCTACGCGCAATGGGTTTTGCCCATCATCGGCCACAAGGCGGTGATGCTCGTATAGCTCTTCATTATCGTTTTCTTCCAATTCCCCGTGCTCTGTTTTCATGTTTATTTTTTCAGCACTATTTTTTTCAAAATGGGTGCAAATTCTCCCGAACTGTCTTTAAGTTTTAGCACGTAAATTCCATCGGTCAACTTAGCGTCTAAATGCAAAACGCCCTGTACTTGCCCTTCCTGAACGATTTGCCCTGAAAGGTTCAGAATTTGGAAATCATAACTTAAAATTTCCTCAGTGCTTTCTATGTGCAAAATGTCGGATGCCGGATTGGGGTAGATATTTAGGTTTGCGGTATTCACATCTTCTTGCACCTTGCTAAGGTCTTTAGGTTGGTAGCGCAAGTAGGGGCGCATCATTATGTTTCCACGCAAAAATGACTCATAAATGTCAAATGATTTTCCATAAAAGGTTTTACTACGGCTGGGTGAGTTTACGTCAAAGCCTATAGGTAAGCGAACGTTGGAGGCTTGTCGGATTCCTACGAAAACAGGTCCTGAAACTGGCACTCCTTTTACATCTAACTGATAAGGCAAAAAGAAATTGGTGCTCGTAAACCTTGGGGTGTACAGTGAATCACTTTCGTAAATCAAAGCGCCAGGAAAGTTGTTGTTATTGGCATAAATAACGATAGAAAATTTCTTGTCTTCGATGCTGTACTCTGATGGGAGAAAGTACAAATACAAGCCCTTGATGCTGTCAGCCTGCGCAATGTCGTATTTGGTAATAATAAAACCATCCTTGTTATCTACCACCTGATAGGCTCTTTCGGCTGAGCCATCGTCTAGTGCATAATAGTTGCTAAACAGCTGATGCCTTCTGATGGTATCATTGGGGCTATCATCTTCATTAGATCCCCAATAGGTTTGATAGGCGGTAATCTCAAATTCTTGATTGGGTATAACTAGGTTTTGAAAGAAGTTGCCAACGTCACAATCAAAAACCGTTTCTACATGGTCTACGTGGTTGTCATCCTTGCCCGGTTTGCCTACAGGATCAGCACTTAAAATGGTACTTCCCTGACGTATTTGAAATTCGCACAGGTTCATATTTTGCGATGCATTTCTTTTATTTCGCTGATAGTACAAAAGCAAGATTTGCTTGTTGGGAATAAAAGATGAATAGTGAAACCACGGCATAGATTCGAAACCGGCTAACAAAGTAGGGTGAGGTCGTGTAAAAGCGACATCATCAAAGAGAGTATCGTTTTTGGTTCGTTGGTCATTGATACGGATATAATCTAAATTCCAAACGTCAAAAGCTCCGGCCTGCGCCCCAAATGAGGTAAAGCGAAATTTGAAACCATCCTTTAGGTACTGCGGTGCGGTAATGGGTATCATCACTTGCCTAAAAGCAGTGGAGTCTTCGCTTTTCATAGCCCAAACTCTAAACCATTTCTTGGCCGTAGGATCATAAAATTTTAGGTTGATAGAGTCATTACTTTCTGGTCGTTCTCCTAGACCTCCGGCTTGCCAAAAAAAGGATAAGTACACTGTATCTGATGTTCCACTCAAATTAATACCTCTGGAGGTAAGTACATCACAGCTGTCGGTGCTTAAGTTGGACAAATCGTAGGCAATACCGTCTTTATTCAAACCATCAAAAGTAGCTACGCCAATGGTGGGAGGAGCTTCAGAATATGTTTGGTTGATATACACATTGGCGTCTTCCCATAGGGTGGTGTCGGGGATGTGCGAATTGTAACTAAAATCATCAAAAAAAGGTAACTGTACACTAGCCGTAGTTTTCTTTTTTTGAAGGGGTGCTTTTTCGGTCACCGGTCTTGAACTAATAGGTACTAGCTCTTCTACCGGCTGGGCATATAGAGTGGTGCTACATAAAACAACCGCCAAAAAGCTCTTAAGGATATATTGAGTCATTAGTATCGGTAGTATCTACAATTGTGGGTTGGTACAGTAACGAGTCGTTGGGTATTTTGGTATAGTCATCTGTCAACCATATATCTACTTCAGCGCCAGGGTTTATTACGGGCTTTAAGCTAGGGTTGGGATATTGCTTATACACCAATGCGCTGGCGGTGTCAATTAAATCAGGATCATAACCTACTGAACCAAGATTAAGTGAATAGGCCAACAGCAACTCTTTGGTTTTTTCAAGGCTTAGGAATCGCAAGTAAGGCATGATGATTTTTTGATCGCCTAGGCCTTCGCCAAGTACCAAATCTACCTTGGTGCCTTTTTCAAACTTTTCTCCCGGAAGTACCTTTTTACCCGAAACCTTCATCTCTACCACCACGTCCTTTCCTATGTAGGGTACATAGCTAAGTGCGCCTACCACAAAGCCTTTAGACTCAAGGTCGTAAATAGCTCTACGTTTGGTTTTCTCTATGAGCTGAGGTAGTTCAATTTTCCTGGCTTTTTCGGGGTTTACCGTTAAGCGAATAGATCTGCCCACCTTTACCATCGACCCTGCATATGGATATTGATCAATAATACTATTGCGAGGGTAGGAGGTATTAAATTCAGCGGTGTCTAATATTTCGCCAACCAAGTCAAGTTCAGCCAATTTTTCTATCGACTCGTTGTACGATAGCCCACTAAGGTCCGGTACCTTCACATTTTCGCCATGGCGGGTAAAGTTTTTTAGGCCAACATTTAACCCCCAAAACAATAGGAGCAAAACAACCACCGCTATAATAGCGTTGGCCCAAAAGGTTTTAGATTTTAAAAATTGAATTAGCTTCATTTGCTATGTTAGATAAACGCCCAATTTACAAGCTTTTCTATTTTGATTTAGTTTCAAAAAAGGCCAAAGATACAGTCTTCAAGTTTTGGTTAAATAGAGCATAAAAAATCTAATGTATCCACACCATCTGCATAATCCCATAGAGCTGGCGCTTGGCTCTGGCCAAAGCCTACTGCATTTTTTATTCTGGTAGATTTAGAAACGATGCATTGTAAATCATCTTGTCTGCTTTCCAATTCTTTTTGAAGTGCATTAATATCAGAGTACCGCTGACTATGAATTACGGCCCCCGGGGCGTGCAGCGATTCGTTTTCGCGAATAATCACAAAACCATTTTCGAGAAATGGGATTTGATCCATCAAAAATATAGCGCGGTTGTAGTCAAAATTATTACCGTATTTATTGTTGTTGATAATATCGTGGTACGGAAAAAACGCTTCAAATACCCGATCTATATTAAAGTCTTCGGGCATATAAATTTTAGAAACATTTCTGCAGCCTAATCCAAAGTACCTAAATACATCTTCTCCCAATAATTGCAATTCTTCTGGAGTTTCATCACCTGTGAGTACCGCAACAGATGATCGACTTTTGCGAATAATATGCGGGTGCTTTCCAAAATAGGATTCAAAATATCTAAATGAATTATTGCTTCCGGTGGCTATTACTGCGTCAAAATTTTTGAGCCTTCCCTCAGTAAATTCTATTTGAAGAGCAAAGTCCCTTTGTATCGCTATGAGCACTTTGGCTAAAAAAGGAATCAATTGGCTGTCATCCGAAGATGTTTTTGCCAAAGCCCTATGGCCTGTAATAAGGGCGCTTATAAAATCGTGAAAACCCACCAAAGGTATATTGCCGGCCATTATTATAGCTATGGTTTTTTCCTTATCGGGATTAATTTTGTCCGTATAGTTTTCAATCCAGCGATGAAGATTTTCGGCATTAAGAGCACGGTGCCATTGCTCCAAAGCATGTTCTACATTTTCGGGTGTAAACCAATTATTATAAATACCCGCTTGCTTTATAGTGGTTCTATAATCTTCAAGAAATAGCTTGTTGATTTCTTTCAAATCAGCATCCGCGCTTTCCTCTTTGTATTGGCCCATAAATCGACCTAAAGTTTCGAGGCTTGATAAACGCGTTTTTATATCCAACATGAGCCCTTTGTATTTATTAAATTTGCCGCAAAAGTAAGAATCAATATGGCTATCAAAATAACAGACGAATGTATTAACTGTGGCGCTTGCGAGCCCGAATGCCCTAATAATGCAATATATGAAGGTGCGCAGGAGTGGAGGTTTAGCGAAGGCACTAGCCTAAAAGGTACCGTAGTGCCCAAAAGTGGTAAGGCTGTAGATGCTGATGCACCGCAAGAACCGGTAGATTATGATGTATATTTTATAGTAACTGATAAATGTACCGAGTGTATGGGATTTCATGAAGAGCCGCAGTGTGCAGAGGTTTGCCCGGTAGATTGCTGTGTGCCTGATGAAGATCATGTAGAAAGTGAAGACGAACTTTTGCAGAAAAAGGCCTTTTTGCACGTTGAGTAGATATGCAAATACTAGGTTACGGGTTCCATCGATTTAAATTTCAGCTTTCAGGATTACTTCTGGCTCTTTCATTTTTGGCTACTGGTCAAAACCTAGAGTTGGAAAAAAAGCTAGCTGAAGAAGGGCGAAAAATTTTGGAACATGCCGAATATGCTGAGCGCAAAAAGGCTAATC
>JAUICR010000238.1 GCA_030427785.1 Bacteroidia bacterium
CCAAGCCCTTGTACAGTCTCGCTATAAGTGAGATTAGTGGTGCCTCCAGGAATCGAACCAGGGACACATGGATTTTCAGTCCATTGCTCTACCAACTGAGCTAAGGCACCGTTTTTTCTTTAACGGGGCGCAAATGTAAAAAGATTTAACATTAAAAAAAGATTTTTTTCAAAGGTCAATTTACATTTGCACTCATCTTATTGAAATACAGTGAATCTAATTATCGATCAAGGGAATTCTAGAACAAAAATTGCCATTTACCAAAGGGGTGAAATGCTAGATAGTGCTACATACGATCATTTTGATACTTCCCAGTTTCTTAAATGGTGTGATAAATATCCTGTAGAAAAAGGAATTATTTCTTCGGTGGTGGGCGATGAATTGTTTTTAGAGATAAAAAAAATTGTGCCTTTTCCAATCGTTTATTTCAATCATCGTTCTCAGCTACCATTTGTGCTCAACTATTCTACACCCGAAACCATTGGTATAGATCGGCTGGCTTTGGCCTCAGCGGCAGTTGGTAGTTTTCCAGGTGTGAATTGCTTAGTGATAGATGCCGGCACCTGTATTACTTATGATTTCATTTCTTCAGAAGGGGTGTACCAGGGCGGGGCTATATCTCCAGGACTTCAGATGAAGCTTAAGGCATTGAATACCTGTACTGCAAAGTTGCCATTGGTAAAACTTAAAGACAAGGTTAACCTAATTGGAAAGTCTACGGCAGATTCTATTCTTTCAGGGGTGGTATTGGGTACATGTGCCGAAATGGACGGTACAATTAATGCCTATAAGATGCGTTTTCCTGAGATGAAAATAATTCTTACCGGAGGAGATGCACCTCTCTTTGCAGGGTACCTAAAAAATAGCATATTTGCAGCCCCAGAATTTCTGCTTACGGGCCTCAATAATATTCTGGAAAAGCATGCATAGGAGTCAATCGGGAATTTTTCTAATTTCTTTCTTTTTTATAACATTTGGAGTGTGGGCTCAGCAGAGTTCTGTTTCTCCTTATTCAAAGGTGGGAGCCGGTGATATCCAAAATCAAAATTACTTTCGAGCTATTGGTTTTGCGGGGGCAAACATAGCTCTACCCGAACCTATTAACTTAAATGTTACAAACCCTGCAAGCTACAATTCACTGGAGCTTACCACATTTGAAGTAGGGGTAAAGTTTACCTTGTTAGACCAAACCCAAGCTGACCCGGCAGTAAGTGTGAGAAATAATATTAGCGGTTTCCAATATGTGTCTTTTGGGCTTCCTCTTACTCCTTGGTGGGGTTCTGCCATTGGGGTGCAACCGTATACATTTAAAGGCTATGATATTAACACCTCACGATTTGGGCCTGACAGCATTGGAATTTCAGACCAGTTTGAAGGTGATGGAGGATTAAACCGTATGTATTGGGGGCATGCCTTCAGAATTGCAAGAGGATTGTCGGCAGGGTTTAATAGCTCATTGATATTTGGCTCGCTAGAAGAAAATCAAGCGGTAATATGGGAAGACGCTTCTAATAATAGCGTAATTAAGGAAAATGCAACCATCAGAGGTTTGAAGTTTGATTATGGGCTCAGGTACATTATGCCTGTAAAAACAGAATTTGAAATGGCCTTTGGATTGACCTATGCTAATCAAACTTCGCTGAATGCCAAGGTAGAAAAGGAAGCATATACCACCAATAATAATGGGGTGCCTATGGATACACTGGATGCTGTAAAAGGCTATAGCTCCAACCTTGTTTTGCCCAATGAGTTTGGATTTGGATGGTCATACGGAAAGAAAACGGGCAACTCTGTACGTAATTATGCTTGGGCATTAAGTGCTGATTTTCACTATTATCAGGGTAGTAATTTTGAAAGCTACAATGGCTTACAAAACCAAGCCAACGGATATCGCCTGGAGGCTGGAGGTTTTGTTACCCCCTCATTAGCGGCAAAAGCCAAGGAAGGTGGTGCCCGCAGAAAAGGCTACTTTTCTTATATAGAATACAGGTTGGGCGGCTTTTATGAAGAAACGCCAATAGTAGTAGATGGGCAGCAGCTTAGCAACTATGGCATCACTTTTGGTTTTGGAGTACCAATCCGCCAAAGAGGATTAGCTCCTGGCGAAGAAAAACACAGTTACATAAATCTAGGAGCAACTTTAGGAACTAGAGGTACCACCTCTAATGGACTAATACAGGAAAATTATATAAACATACATGTTGGGCTAACCCTCAGCGATAGGTGGTTTATTAAGTATAAATATCGTTAATCAAATAAACAGGAGAAATGAGAAAGTTACTTTGGGTTATACTCGCAGTTTTAAGCATCAATACAGTTGCAATGGCGCAGCCCAAATGGGGAGAGGATAGCATTGCTTGTCGCAATAATCTGCACATTTATTATCAGCATGCGCGCAACAAAAGTTATTTGCAAGCATACCCTGAGTGGAAATATGTGTTTGATAACTGTCCTGCATCCAGCAAGAACAATGTGATTTACGGGCCAAGTATAGTAAAGGCCAAAATAAAGGAGGCTAAAGACCCTGCAGAGGAAGCTGAACTAAAGAAACTACTAATGAACGTGTATGATAAGCGTTTGGAGTTGTATCCTGATGATGCTGATGCTGTGTATGAGCGTAAAGGGCTTGATATGATGTATCAATACCCCGATAGTACCCAACAAGCTTATGCTCTATTTCAAAAAGCACTGAAAATATCTAATGAGCATAGCGCAGCATTTTATGATGCTTATTTTAAAGCTGCAGCTAAATTGTTCAATGATAAGATTTTTACCATAGGAGATGTTTTTGATGCCTATAATGAGGTGCAAGAGGGACTAGAGTATAACAACAACGTATTGAACAAAGAGATTGCAGAGCTACAGGCAAAAGAAGAAACAGGCAATCTAACTGATAAAGAAGCTAAATCTTTAAGCAAAGCACAAAGAGAGTTAGAAAGGTTTGATGATGTTACTTCAAACAACGAGAAAATATTAACACCGATTGCTACCTGTGATAGACTAACGATGTTCTACAACGAGGAATCATTTGAGGCAAATAAGACTGATGTAGTTTGGTTGAGAAGAGCTGCCAAAATGCTGACTAGCGAGCGCGAAGATGATAATGGAGATATGGTGGATTGTACTGATAATCCTATTTTCTTTAGCGTAGCCGAAGCGTTGCATAAAGCTGAGCCATCTGCTACTTCTGCACGTTCAGTGGGTATTATTGCTTCAAAAAATGGCGATTACAGTAAAGCAGCAGAATATTTTAAAGAAGCCGCTGGATTTGAGTTAGATCCTAAAAAACGTGGACAGGATTATTTAAGGATAGCTACGTATTACCAAAAATTAGGAAGATTAGGAGAGGCAAAATCCTATGCCCTAAAAGCAGCATCGCAGCGCAGTGCATGGGGTACACCTTATATCGTATTAGCTACTATTTATGGTCAGGCTGATGGCGACTGTGGAGCCAATGTTTTTGAGAAAAAGGCCGTATACTGGGCCGCTATTGATAAGCTGAAATATGCCAAAGGAATAGATGCCAGTGTAACCAACAAGGCTAACAAACTTATTGAAGCTTATAAAAAGCAACTTCCGGATAAGAGTGTTATTTTTCAGCTTGGAATTAAAGAAGGTGATAAATACACCATAGGATGCTTTGTAAACGAAACTATTACGGTAGCTTACGATTGATGATTAAAGCAATTAGCTTATTAAAAAGCATTGCAGTTTCGGCTGTGGTGCTTTTTTTGTTTTCGTGTACCAATGATATAAATAAGGTAAAAGAATTTACCAAATCAGAAGAACTGGCCATGGAAGTGCAGGAGGATTTGGTTTTAACTTACTCTGATAGTACCATAAAACGCCTTAAGCTAGAGGCTCCGCTAGCAGAAAATTTTCCTCAAATAAAAGAGCCGGAAAGAAGATTTGCCAAAGGAATAGATGTGGTATTTTATGATGCCTACGGATTGGAGGCTACTCGATTAAAAGCAAATCATGCTACCGAGTATTACAATAAAAACTTATGGGTAGCCAAGGGCGATGTGGTAGTGGTGAATAATAAAGGAGAACAATTAAACACCGAAGAATTATATTGGGACCAGAATAAAGAAATGATATACTCGGAGGTACAAGTGAAAATAACCACCGAAAAGGAAATAATATGGGGCGAAGGCTTTGAGTCTGATCAAAGTTTTAATAACTATACAATTCATAAAATAACAGGACAAATATCTATTGAGGATGAAGAAAATGATTAGAATAGTAGAAATAGCGTGGGTAGTAGTAGCTGCCTTATCGCTAGTAGAGTTATTCAGACTTTGGCCTAATTTTGACCAAAGATTTTGGATTTTTCTCGGCTGTTTAGCTGTAGCTATTTTTATGTTCTTTGTAAGACGTAAACAGCGCATAAAAATGGAAGAACGTCAGGGTAATCAAGATTAAAATAAGTGACCTTATTTATCATCATAGCATCTACTATTCTGTTTTCGGCATTTTTCTCCGGAATAGAAATAGCGTTCATTTCTTCTAACAAATTTCATATTGAAGTAGAAAATAAGAAAGGGACTTTTTCGTATCAAATGCTTAGCAAATTGGTGCAGAAGCCTTCGCGCTTTATAGCAGCCATGCTGGTGGGTAATAACATTGCCTTAGTTATATACGGTATGTTTA
>JAUICR010000009.1 GCA_030427785.1 Bacteroidia bacterium
TTTGTTGTTTGTCGTTTCTGATGCTGAGGGTAATGAAATAAGCCGATTTACCGAAAGTATAAAAGCAGGTCTACAAGTTGCACATTGGGATGGAACCTATAGCTCAAGAGCCAATATAAACAAAAGGGGAGAACCCATAACCAGTGCCAATAGCGCAAACCTAGTGGCCCCTGGGACGTACTATGTAGGAGTATATAAAAGCGAAAATGGAATAATCGGTCAGCTAGCCCAAAAAACTGAGTTTAAAGTAAAATGGCTAGGCAATAACACTTTTGTAACCGATCGCCCGGCTGATCTTATTGCTTTTCAAGCTGATGTAGAAAACAGCCGTAGAAAAATAACGGCTCTTAATAACTACTACAATGCCTTGGATGACAAATTGGCCAAATTAAAAGCCAATACTAGAAACACTCCTGGAGTAAGTGTATTTACGCTAAATGCTCTACACAGCTTGCAATTGCAAATGGCAGAAATAAAAATTGATTTATACGGTGATGCCACTTTGAGCAAAAGAGAATTTGAAACACCACCTTCGCTCAATGGATACATAGGCGCAGTAGCTTGGGCTTCTTATAGCTATACAGGTTCGCCAACTCAAGGACAAAAAGACAAGTTGAAAAATGCTAATGAACTTTACGCGGAGTTGCAGGCGAAAGTAAAAGGGATAGCAAAGCAAGCCGAGGAAATTCAGAAAAACTTAGAATTAGCGGGAGCACCTTATTTGGAGGATAGTTTGCCGGAGTAAAGTTTGAGCTGTTCAAACAAAATGAAAGGATTGAAATTCATAGCGATAATTATAGGTTTTACGCTTCTGTTTTCATGCACGTATGAGCAAAATCAGCAATCCGAAACATTTCAGGATTGGTTTAATGACCCTATTCGTTTTATTATAGAAAACCCATTTTCACCTTTTCTAGACTCAGCCGTTAACAGACATACATTTGTTCTGGATAGTGTATGGAAAATACAGGGCATTCCACCGTGGCGCTGTGGAGGAAACTGTCTTTATGTTTCAGTGTATGGCGAAGATTCTATTCAAGTAGAACTCGATTCTTTCAATCTTCAATCCCTAAGAGAAGAGGTCTTTAATTTTCTGTATAACCCAATGGATTCAATCCGATACTCTAGTCAAACTACGACCAAAAGTAAAATAGGACATCGTTATAAAATATCTAAAGGACATATTTACCTAGAGATTTGGCCTCAACTAAATGGCTTCTCTAAAAAGGTCTTACAGAATATTTGCTTAGGTATACAGGATTACAAGCAGCAATTGGCGCAAGATGCATATCGGCTGTCATTTCACGAATTAGACTCTCTAAAACAGGATGAACTCAACCAACTTAGTGCTGGAAAACTTGGACTCCTTGAATCCTATATTATTCCTCCCCCGCCACCTCCACCCCCTTTTGATTCTATTGAAAATTATTGAACAAAAAGCTCCTCTTCAATGCTCGATGGTTGAAAACAATGACCGAAGTGTTATTGGGTGCCGACTGGGCGGGGTGGTTAGAATTACAAATACCTTCAAACCTTCCTATCACTATATCACCAAACCCAAATGACCAATTGATAAAACTGAATGGTAAAGCTTCATTATTAACTAACTTTGCGCAAAATTGATAGACAGAAATGAAGGTGCTCAAAAGGCCTTCTATTGCTAGAAAATATGAGTATAGAAAAAAACAACCACTCCCTATTGGCGGTGAATGATGAAGGCGATGAAATAGGGAACGACCACGTGTCTTCAACAGCTGAAACCCCAATGCGCGCTGATGCTTTTGAAAAATCTACTGAGGAAAAGATTGAAATCATCCGCCAAAATTTCGAAAACATTATGGAAACCCTTGGGCTTGATCTTACCGATGATAGCCTAAAAGGAACCCCCCTTCGCGTGGCCAAAATGTTTGTAAAAGAAACCTTTGGCGGATTGAATCCTGACATTGCTCCCAAAGCCAGCGTGTTTGACAACAAATACCAATATGGCGAAATGTTGGTAGAAAAAAACATCGTAGTATATTCTACTTGCGAGCATCACTTTTTGCCAATAGTAGGCCGCGCCCATGTAGCATATATTTCAAAAGGCACCGTGATAGGCCTTAGCAAAATGAACCGCATTGTAGATTATTTTGCAAAAAGACCACAAGTACAAGAGCGTCTTACCAAGCAAATTGTACAGTCGTTGCAAAAAGCACTTGGTACAGATGATGTAGCCTGTGTGATAGATGCTAAGCACCTTTGTGTAAATTCACGCGGCATACGCGATATTGACAGCAGTACTGTAACTGCCGACTTTGGTGGTAAATTTCAGAATGAAAACACCAAGCGTGAATTTTTGGAATATATAAGCATGAAAACCACTTTTGAAGCCTAATTGACTTTGCTTAAAACCGCCTAACCTCGTTACGCTCATTTCTCGGTTGAACTCACTTACTATGTGTAAGCTCGTTAACCTCAAAATTTCGCAAGCCTCGTTAGTCAGTTTTCTGCAAACGCCTATAAATGGATAAATAAACCTCATTTGATTTAGAATTGAATATGGCACTTTACGAGGATTACGACCTATACATCAATAATTCGCTTACGCGAAAAAAGGAAAAATTTGAAGCGCTTAAGGCTCCTAATGTTGGCATGTATGTATGCGGACCTACCGTGTATAGCGATGTGCATTTAGGAAATTGCCGCACCTTCATCACCTTTGATATGGTGTATCGTTATCTAAGTCATTTAGGTTATAAAGTGCGCTATGTGCGCAACATTACAGATGCCGGTCACCTTGAGAATGATGCCGATGAGGGCGAAGATAAAATCAGCAAAAAAGCCAGATTAGAAGCTTTGGAACCCATGGAAATTGTACAGAAGTACACGTTGGGTTTTCATGAAGTGATGGCAAAATTTAATACAATTCCTCCAAGTATTGAGCCCACTGCTACCGGCCATATCGTGGAGCAAATTGATATGATTGAGCAAATCATAAATAATGGCTGGGCTTATGTAGAAAATGGCTCGGTATATTTTGATGTAGAAAAGTATAATGCTGCCAATGACTATGGTAAACTATCTGGTAGAAAAATAGAAGAACTTATAAGTGGTACTCGTGAGCTGGATGCTCAAAGCGAAAAGCGAAACCCATTAGATTTTGCCATTTGGAAAAAGGCTTCACCCAGTCACATTCAGCGATGGAACTCTCCTTGGAGTGTTGGTTTCCCTGGCTGGCATTTGGAGTGCTCGGTAATGAGTACCAAATATCTTGGTGAGCAATTCGATATTCACGGTGGCGGAATGGATCTTAAATTTCCACATCACGAATGTGAAATAGCACAAAACAAAGCTAGCAATGGAGTAGATGCAGTACGCTACTGGATGCATGGAAACATGCTTACCCTCAATGGGCAACGCATGAGTAAATCTACTGGCAATACCTTGCTACCAGGCGAACTTTTTAGCGGTGATACGGATAAGCTAAGCAAGGGTTATGCACCTACAGTGGCTCGTTTCTTTATGATGCAAGCTCATTATGGTAGCCAACTCGATTTTAGCGATGAAGCGCTACAAGCTGCTGAAAAAGGTTACAACCGATTGATGCAGGCGGTGGCCAAATTAGATACGTTGGAAGCTAATGGAGCCAACACAGACTTTGATGTGCCTAATTGGAGAAAGGATTGCTATACCGCCATGGGAGATGATTTTAATACACCCATTTTAATTTCTCACTTGTTTGAAGCCGTACGTTTTATAAATGGTGCAGAAAAAGCTTGCGGCCTGAGCTCAGAAAATCTAGTGTTACTAAAAAACACCCTAAACGCTTTTGTGTATGATGTGCTAGGCTTGGAAAAAGCAGGAGAAGGCAACCAAAGCGACAAACTAGATGAAGTGGTAACGATGCTGATAGAGATGCGCAATAAAGCCCGAGCCGATAAAGACTGGGCCCTTTCTGACCAAATAAGAGATGAGCTTGCTACTATTGGCATCCAACTTAAAGACGGTGCTGATGGCACTAGTTATTCCTTAGATTAACTTTCTTGGCTTTATTCAAAAAAATCATCTCATACCCATTTATTCTTTTGGTAAGAATTTACCAATGGGTAATTTCGCCACTGCTGCCAAATAGCTGCCGGCACACTCCCACATGTTCTCAATACACCATTGAGGCCATACGAATATGGGGACCAATTAAAGGCATCTGGCTAGGTTTAAAACGAATTTCAAAATGTCACCCATGGGGAACTCACGGATATGACCCGGTTCCCAAAAAATCAGAAAAATCAAAATGAAAACACTTTTCAAATTTTCAATCGTATCAGTAGTTGCTTTGTTAGTTTCTTGCAAAGGCAACTCAAACCCTGAAGCCGAAACCACCACTTATGAAGACGGAGCTAGTGGCGCTACTAAAAAAAGCGAACTACAATATGATGGAGAATTTCATTTAACAAACATCCGCCAGCTTACCAATGGTGGCGATAATGCTGAAGCCTATTTTTCTTTTGATAACAGTATGGCTGTTTTTCAATCAAACTATGATGGCTGGGGCGTAGAGTGTGATCAGATGTTTTACTTCAACATAGAAGATAATAATATGATGAACGAAAAACCCCAAATGGTAAGTACCGGAAAAGGAAGAACTACGTGTGCCTACTTTTTGCCGGGCGATACCACTATAATATACGCCAGTACCCATTTAGGTGGCGATAAATGTCCGCCAGAGCCTAGCAAAGAGCAAGGTTATGTGTGGCCTATTTACGATACTTACGACATCTTTGTGGCCAACCTAAAAGGTGAAATATTAGACACACTTACTACCAATGTAGGTTACGATGCTGAGCCTACAGTTTCGCCTGATGGTAAAAAAATCGTATTTACCTCTACCCGCTCTGGAGATTTAGAATTGTGGACCATGAACATTGATGGCAGCGACAAGAGACAAGTAACTACCGGTTTGGGATATGACGGTGGAGCCTTCTTTTCGCCTGATAGCAAAAAGTTAGTTTTCCGTTCTTCTCGTCCAAAAACAGACGAAGAAATAAAAAAATACAAAGAACTACTAGCGCAAGGATTGGTGATGCCATCAGATATGGAAATATACGTATGTAATGTAGATGGAAGCGATTTGCAACAAGTAACCAAACTAGGCAATGCTAACTGGGCGCCTTTCTTCCACCCTAGTGGCGAGAAAATTTTGTTCTCTTCTAACCATGCTTCTGAAAAAGGATTCCCGTTTAACCTATACTTAATTAACCTTGATGGTACCGGATTGAAGCAAGTGAGCTACGATGGTGTGTTTGACGCTTTCCCAATGTTTAGCCCTGATGGAAAGAAACTGATTTTTTCTAGTAATAGAAATAACGGTGGAACCAGAAACACCAACCTTTTTATTGCAGACTGGAAAGACTAAAAGCTAGCATTTTGTAGCTTATCAAACCCATTTATGAAAATACTTATAGTACAAAATAGCCTGATTCCGGTTTCTCTGTATGGCGGAACAGAACGGGTTATTTGGTACTTAGGTAAAGAGCTAGCCAAGCTGGGCCATGAGGTAAGCTATCTGGTAAAACAGGGTTCTACTTGTGATTTTGCCACAGTTATACCAATAGATCCTGCTAAAGATTTGGTAGATCAAATTCCTGGGGACGTAGATTTTGTTCATTTCAACTCTACTTCGCCTAATATGGAAAAAGTAACTAAACCCTATTTAGTGACTTTGCATGGCAATGCTGGCCCAGGAGAAAAGCTTGATCTCAACACTGTTTTTGTTTCCAAAAATCACGCACAGCTCTATGGTTCCAGCTCTTTTGTGCACAATGGTTTGGATTGGGATGATTATACTAAGCCTGATTTTACAAAGAAAAGAGACGCTTTCCATTTTTTGGGTAATGCCGCTTGGCGCGTAAAAAATGTAAAAGGTGCTATCAACATCATTAAGGCCACAAAGAGCGAAACCCTAAACGTACTAGGTGGTACCCGATTAAACCTCAGCATGGGATTTCGGTTTACCCCTTCGCTGCGTGTAAAGTTTTATGGCATGGTGGGCGGTGCTAAAAAAGACACATTGCTGAATTCCTCCAAAGGGTTAATTTTTCCGGTGTTGTGGCACGAACCTTTTGGCCTGGCCATTACAGAGAGTTTGTTTTATGGCGCCCCTGTTTTTGCTACGCCTTATGGCTCCTTAACCGAAATTGTAAATGAAGAGGTGGGCTTTTTATCTAATAAACAGGCAGAGCTGGTGCAGGCGGTAGAAAGAGCTTCAGAATTCTCCAATCAAAGATGTCATGATTATGCCCTTGAAAATTTCAATAGTAAAAAAATGGCACTAGCTTATCTTGAGAAATATGAAACTCTGATGAATAATGGGAAGCTAAATAGCAAGAATCCGCAATTACTAGAAGCACCGAAATCTAAATTTTTAGATTGGCAGTAGGGGGCTAAAGCTTTTTGTTTTGTTTGGCAAACCATGTTAGCTTATTAGTGCTAAACCAAAGCTCATTACATTTACATTTAAATACTGCTGCCGCAAACTATCTTCTTACCTTCAATTTTATCCCATGGCACGACTCTTTAAAAAGCGAATAGAAAACAAAGGCCTACCGCCAGGTAGCTTAGTTTTTATTGGAACCAAAAAAGTGCATGCCCCCAGCCTCGAATTAATATCTTACAATAAAGACTCTGTAGACGGGCTCACGCTAAAAGGGGCAGACGATATTCCGGCCGAAAGCAAATCGCACACCAATTGGATTAATATTACAGGGATTGACAATGTGGACTTTATGAGGTCTATCCAATTAAAACTTGGCATTCACCCATTGGCTATGGAGGATATTATGAATACGGGACATAGAGCCAAAATAGATGACTTTGAAGATTTTACCCTCCTCACCCTAAAAATGCTTAGGCTGGATGATAAAGATAAACATGTAGTGCCTGAGCAGGTGAGCTTTATACTTCGCGAAAATGAGCTCATTACGTTTCAAGAAGAACATGGCGACACCTTTGACGCGGTGCGAAAACGAATTACGGTACCTACCGCCAACCTTCGAAAGTTTGGTACCGATTACCTTACCTATGCTTTATTGGATAGCATTATTGATAACTACGTATACATCATAGAAGGGCTTGGCGAAAAGATAGATGATTTGGAACTCATGATTTTGGACGACCCAGACAAGGAAGTGCTCCATTTGATAAACAGCTACAAGCGCGATTTGCACCTAATCCTAAAGGTGGTGAAACCTGTAAATGAATTGTTGAACAACATTAAAAAATCGGAAAATGCCCTTTTTACCGGAAAAAGAATTCAACCCTTTTACAAAGATCTGGGCGATCTTATAATTCATGTTGTAGAATCGGTAGAGGCCTATCGCTCAGTCCTCAATGATTATATTCAGGTATATCATTCAAGCGTAAGCAATAAGATGAATGATATTATGAAAGTGCTTACCATCTTCTCCGCCATTTTTATACCTCTTTCTTTTTTTGCAGGCGTATATGGTACAAATTTTCAGTACTTCCCTGAGCTGCAATACCGATACGCATATTTCATTTTTTGGGGTGTAGCTGTGATGATGGCAGTAGGCATGCTGCTGTATTTCAAAAAGAAAAAATGGCTATAAGCACAGCGCATGAATAAAGCTGTGGGCTACATGCTTATTTCGGTAGTAGGGTTTGCATTGATGAATCTTACTGTAAAGTTTTTACACCGGCTACCTGCTACTGAGCTCGTTCTTTTCAGGAGCTTGGTTTCGGCTGCTTTGTGTATTTATTTACTCAAAAAAAGAAAAATCCCCTTATTTGGTAATCAAAAGAAGTATTTGATACTAAGAGGTGTATTTGGTGTAATTGCTCTTTCACTCTTCTTTTACACCTTACAAAAAATGCCCCTGGGGTCGGCCATAACAATACAGTACCTCTCCCCTATTTTCACTGCCTTCTTTGCCATCTTTATGCTTGGCGAAAAAATGTACAAACTTCAATGGCTGTTCTTTATCCTTTCATTTATGGGCATTGCCCTTATCAAGGGTTTTGATCCTAATGTAGATGGGAGCCTCTTTATTATGGGAATAACCTCGGCCCTATTTGCGGGACTAGCCTATAATTGTATTCGCAAAGTAAAAGATACTGATCATCCGCTCGTGGTAGTTTTCTACTTTCCTATGATAGCCATTCCTATTATGGCTATCATTAGCCTATGGAATTGGGTTAGGCCTGAAGGAATAGAGTGGCTGCTTTTACTCCTTATGGGAATTCTCACCCAAATAGCTCAGGTGTACATGACCAAAGCATTGCAAAATGCAGAGGTAAATGAAATTACCGGCCTAAAATACCTGGGGGTAATTTTTGCCTTGGGTTTCGACTTGCTAATTTTTGATGTGCATTATCAACCTATGGCTTTGGCAGGCATAGCCTTGGTTTTGGTTGGTGTTATTCTAAACATCATGTACAAAGGCAGAAAAAAACGTCTAGCTAGAGCCTAGAACCTTGGTTTGCGTGGCACATGTTTATTGAAATTCCGTACCTTATAGCACCAAACCAAAAAATATCCCACCATGAAAAAAATAATATTTTTTTTAGCCTTTGTCTTTAGCGGTTACACCAGTTTAGGTTTAGCCATTTCACGAGTAGATGCCAGCAGTATCTCTTTGTACAATTATTCATCTACCACTTTTTCTATTTCCGGATTTCAAATTACTGTAAATACTACCGTGTATGAGGTAAACAACCTTACCATAATAAGTGGTGTATTGAACACTCCTGCCGGAGGAACAGTAGTACTAGGAGGAATATCGGCACCCACGGGTCCTGCAAGCGTGGCCTTGTGGTATGGCGCTACATTTCCTGGCACACCTAGTAGTGCGCAGCTAGCAAGTTTTATGCAATATGGGTCGGCAGGGCAAGCTTATGAAGCTATAGCAGTTTCAGCCTTTTTATGGACTTCCAACACCTTTGTTCCAGGTTCTCTCCCGTTTATCAGAAATGGTGACTATTCTAACTGGGGAGCGGCAAATTGGACTTCTACAATGGCTATGGACGAACTAAGGCTTCAATTACAATTGAGAACGCAACCAAATCCATTTAACCACCATTTAATTGTAGAGGCCACTAATAGGCAAATTGAAAATGTAAGCCTAATGAGCCTTACCGGCCAAGAGGTAGCCCATACAGCAGGGTTACTACAAGAGGAAGTAATACTAAATACTGAAACTTTAAAAAATGGCGTGTACTTACTGCAGGTAACACTGCGCGATGGAACAACACTTATAAGGAAGTTGAGTAAATACTAAACACAGCTGCAGCAAAACTTGAAGCCGGCCCTTTTTGGTCGGCTTTTTAATACCAACTACTCAAAATAATGGCTGTGGCAATGGCCACATTTAGGCTCTCTACCTTGCTATCGCCTATCTTGGGAATTGTTATTGCACAAGCGTTTTGCAACCACATATTGGCGGGGCCATGCGATTCGCTGCCCATCACTAGCGCTTTTTTTGCGCCTAATTCCAAATTATTAAAAGGGGTACCGCTCATATGGGCGCAGTACAAATCATATCCCTTCTCCTGAACCTCTTTTAATATAGTCTCCTTATCATCATATATCAGTTCCACCCGTGCTATGCTTCCCATAGTACTCTGTATAGATTTTGCGTTGTACACATCTACCGTACCGTGTGCACAGTACACTTTTGAGATACCAAACCAATCACAAGTGCGGACGATAGTACCCAAGTTTCCCGGATTATTGATTTCATCCAGAATAAGAACCGTATCGCTTTCCCTATTTTGAAATTTTGGAAAGTTAAAAACTCCTATTATCTGATCAGGAGTTTCAAGTTGCGACCAACGTTTTAATTCCTCTTCGGACACTACAATAGCCTCCTCATTAAAATCAATTTTAGAACTTGAAATAATAAATTCGGGTTCTAAACCAGACGCAAGTAATTCTTGCACCACTTTACGCCCTTCGGCAATAAAAAGAGCATATTGATGTCGATACTTTTTAGAACTTAATTTCCGTAAAAGCTTTTGTTGGGAATTAGAGAGCATATCCTTTTACATTTGCTGATTAAAACATCGCAACGGCAAACTTGCTAAAAAAGCTCTACATATATACATGGCCTCTGCTTTTATTGCTGCTTCATTCGTGTAGCTACACTAAGCATGTACCCAAAGGTCAAATGCTGCTGATGCATAATGAAGTGACCGTAAATGAAGATGACAAGGTGCCTGGGGCTGCCAAAGACATTATAAAGCAGCAACCCAATGGTGGTATATGGCTCTTTTCGCCTCACTTTGGGGTATATGTATCACCTGGCCTTGGGCTGTATAGCTGGGGCAAAGGAACTGAGGAAAGTTTTTTTTCACGAATAGGCGATCCCCCTGTTATTCTGGATACATCCAAAACAATTCTTGGTGCAACCCAAATTAGAAACTGGTATTTCAATCGTGGGTATTTTAATGCCACCTCTACGTATAGTATAGACTCTATGCATCAAAACTCGAAGAAAGCCCAAGTGCATTATTTTGTAACCACAGGAAAACAATATTTCATCAATAAAATTGAAATAGAAGGTGCAAACGAAGAACAAGCACGGTTGATTTCCCAATTTCAAGCGCAAACGCTACTGCATAAGGGAGACCCCTATGATGCTACCAAACTAGAGGATGAACGTTCAAGGCTTTCGCAGATATTTAGAAGTAAGGGCTTTTATTATTTTACTAAAAACTACATAACGTATGAGGTAGATACCTTGCTGCCAGGAGAACAAGTAGAACTTACTATGGTGATTTCTCCCCGTGAGGTAGAAAAAGATGGTATTATCACCTGGGAGGAACATCAGATTTACAGAATAAAAGAGGTGTACATCCGCCCTGATGTAAACCTAAAAAACCTGACTCCACCACAAGACACACTCATTCATAGTTCCTACCACATTTTATACAACGATTTGAGATATAAACCGAGATACCTAACCGATGCGGTTCAAATATCAGATTCATCGCGCTATGATGAAGAGGCTGTAAAGGATACCTACTCGCATTTGGTACGGTATAAAGCTTTTGGCCTTACACGTATCCGGTTTGAACCTGGGCCAACAGATTCATTGGGCCCTACCCTTAATGCCTTTGTTAATTTGAGTCCACTCAAAAAAAGGACCTTTACCATAGAGCCGGAAGCATCTTTAACATCGGGTAACTTTGGAATTACCGGTAGCGTGGGATGGATTAACAGAAACTTTTTTGGAGCAGGCGAAGCATTAGAGGTGCGCCTAAATAGTGGCTTGGAGTATCAGTCTACTGCTATAAGTACAGGTGTGTCAGCTACTTTCGAAATTAGAGCCGAAGTGGGAATCGAGTTCCCCCGCTTCCTTTTGCCATTCAATACAGAGGGATTGATGCCAAAAAGAATGCAGCCTATGAGTAGTATTTCCTCCTACTATTCTTGGCTTACGCGTATAGAGTATACCCGACAAACATTTGGAGGATTGTTATCTTATAATTGGCGAGAGTCTCGAACTAAAATTCACACGGTTGATCTTGTAGACCTCACGTTTTCAAGAATCTCTGACACGAGCCAGGCTTTTATGAATGCGCTAACTGACATCCAAAGGAGAGCCTTTACTTCCGAATTTATTTCGGCCACACGCTATACATTCTTGTTTAATGAGCAATTAGAAAAAAAGACCAGCAACCCTCGCTTTTTAAAAGCTGATGTAGAAATAGCAGGTAATTTTCTTGGCCTCCTTGATAATTTGACCAATGCAGGTGAAGACATGGACAATGGTGCAAGAGGTTTTTTGGGGGTTCAATATTTTCAGTACCTAAAGCTGCAGGCCGATGGCAGGTATTTTTGGAATTTGAGAAAAAAGAGAGCGTGGGTTAATCGGCTATATGCCGGATATGTACTTCCTTATGGCAATAGCAAAATAGCTACCGATACCGGAGCTGCGCGTATTCCACCATTTAGCAGATACCTGTACATGGGAGGTACTAACGACCTTAGAGCCTGGACCGCCTACAGACTAGGAACCGGGACCCAGGAAAACACAAATTATACTACAGGCGATCACTTAAGTTTTGCAACTGGTACCTTTAAGTTACTGTACAGCTCTGAATATCGTTTTCCAATTTACTCGATTGTTCGTGGAGCTGTATTTGTAGATGCAGGTAACATATGGTACACAGGTGGATTGCAATCAGAAAGAACTAAGCTTACACCAGAAAGTTTAATAGCCGATATGGCCATAGGTTCGGGTGTAGGTATCCGATTAGACTTTGATTTTTTTGTATTTAGATTTGACCTAGGTGTGAAAGTACGAGACCCGGGAAGAATTGCCTATAATGACGAATGGGTTTTGTTTACACAAAATATCCCGCGAAATTTTACTTATAACATTGCTTTGGGATATCCCTTCTAAGAACTTTAAAAAAAATTTAAATTTGCCGACTTATAAAATCTTTACCCGAAATTAAAATAAAACTCACCAGTCATGAATCTTGATTACATTTCGAAGCTACTAGGAGATAACGCGGATAGCCTATTAAACTTCAACTCACCTAAAATTAGTAAAGACAATCTTCACTTACCCGGAGCAGACTTTGTGGACCGTGCTTTTGCCTTGAGCAACCGCAGCCCTCAAGTATTGCGCAGCCTGCAAGCTTTGTATGGCCACGGTAGGTTGGCCAATACAGGTTATGTTTCTATACTACCTGTAGATCAAGGAATAGAGCACAGTGGAGGAGCCTCTTTTGCGCCTAACCCGATTTACTTTGACGGAGAAAACATTGTAAAGTTAGCAATAGAAGGTGGGTGTAATGCGGTAGCATCTACGTTTGGAGTATTGGCAAGTGTATCGCGTAAGTACGCACACAAAATACCTTTCATTGTAAAGCTAAACCACAACGAACTTCTTACCTATCCTAACCAAGCTGATCAGATAATGTATGGTTCGGTAGATGAAGCATGGAACTTGGGAGCAGTGGCAGTAGGCGCTACAATTTATTTTGGTTCGGACAATGCTACACGCCAAATACAGGAAGTAGCTGCAGCATTTGAAAGAGCTCATGAATTAGGTATGGCTACAATTTTGTGGTGCTACACACGCAACAATGGATTTAAGAAAGATGGTATAGATTATCATGTTTCTGCTGACCTTACCGGGCAGGCAAATCATTTAGGAGTAACTATACAAGCTGATATTATTAAGCAAAAATTACCAGAAAATAATGGTGGATATACTGCTATTAATTTTGGAAAAACACATGCCAAGGTATATTCTGATTTGAGTAGCGATCATCCAATTGATCTTACCAGATATCAAGTTGCTAATTGCTACATGGGTCGTCAGGGGCTTATTAACTCTGGCGGTGCCTCTACCGGTAGCAAAGATTCGGACTTGGCTGATGCAGTGCGCACTGCTGTAGTAAATAAGAGAGCTGGTGGGCAAGGATTAATTTCTGGACGTAAGGCTTTCCAAAAACCAATGAACGAAGGCGTAGCCTTATTGAATTCAATTCAGGATGTATACTTAAGCAAAGAAATTACCATTGCTTAATTCAACTGGAGAAGTGTACCTTTAATTTTCGGAGGTTTTTAAATTGTTATAAAAAACAAGTGTATGGGTTGGTTTAAAAGAAACAAGGAAGGTATAACTACTAGCACCAAGGATAAAAAAGAAACTCCTGAGGGCTTGTGGCACAAATGCCCAAAATGTAAGGTAATAGTAGCGGTAGAAGAACATGCAAAAACCTTGTGGGTGTGCCATAATTGTGGGCATCATGATCGTATTAATGCTGTGGAGTACTTTTCATTTCTTTTTGATGAAGGAAAATTTACAGAGCTAAACCCTAAGATGTCTTCTGGGGATCCCCTAAAATTTGAGGATACCAAAAAGTATACAGATAGATATGCGGCCGCTGTAAAAAAGACTAATTTAAAGGATGCCGTAACCACCGGGTATGGTATGATGAATAATAAACCCGTGGTAATAGCCTGCATGAATTTCAATTTCATTGGAGGTTCTATGGGATCGGTGGTAGGCGAAAAAATCACAAAGGCCATTGAGCATAGTATTAAGCACAAGAAGCCTTTTATTATGATTTCCAAATCTGGTGGAGCAAGAATGATGGAAGCCGCGTTTTCATTAATGCAAATGGCAAAAACCAGTGCAAAGCTGGCGCTACTAGGTAAAGAAGGCATACCCTATGTTTCAGTATTAACAGATCCTACTACCGGAGGTGTTACCGCTTCCTTTGCCATGTTAGGTGATATTAATATTGCTGAACCAGGAGCTTTGATAGGTTTTGCCGGCCCTCGAATTGTAAAAGAAACAATAGGTAAAGATTTACCAGACGATTTTCAAACTTCAGAATTTTTACTGGAGCATGGCTTTTTAGATTTTATTTCTGAGCGTAAACATCTTAAGAAAAAAATGGCCTCATTTTTAGATATGGTAGTTCCTGCAAATGAAGCGGTATAGAGACAATATTTTATTGTACTTTTGCCCATCATTTTTTAACATAACATCTATCTAAACGATTTTGGCATGTATTTAACATCAGAAACAAAAAAGGAAATCTTCAAGAAACACGGAAAATCAGAGGCTGATAGCGGATCTGCAGAAGGTCAGGCAGCTCTATTTACTTACCGTATCAATCACCTAACTGAGCACTTAAAAAACAACCGCAAAGATTTTGCAACAGAAAAAGCGCTTGTAGACTTAGTAGGTAAAAGAAGAAAAATTCTTGGATACCTAAAAAATAAAGATATCACAAGATATCGTGCGATTATTGCTGAGCTAGGCATCAGAAAATAATCACCCATCATACCTGAAGAAAGGCAATTTAAATCGAGTTGCCTTTCTTCTTATTTATACACACTTATTCACATACATATTAGATGATTCCAAATCCCATTACCCAAGAAATAAAACTAGCTGACGGTAGAACCATCACTCTTGAAACTGGCAAACTAGCCAAGCAAGCTGATGGTTCTGTTGTTGTAAGGATGGGTGACACCATGTTGTTAGCTACCGTAGTATCTAGCCCTGAGGCTAAAGAAGGTGTTGACTTTTTGCCACTAACGGTAGATTACCGCGAAAAATTTGCCGCTGCAGGTAGAGTACCAGGTGGTTTTCTTAAAAGAGAAGCTCGCCCTACTGACGAAGAAATATTAGTAATGCGACTTGTAGACCGTTGTTTACGTCCATTATTCCCAGATGATTATCATGCTGAACTACAGTTGATGATTAGCCTTATATCTTATGACCCAGCTGTACCAGCCGATTGTTTGGCGGGTCTTGCTGCATCTGCAGCTATCGGTCTTTCTGATATCCCATTTAATGGCCCAATGAGTGAAGCAAGAGTTGCTCGTGTAGACGGCCAATTGGTAATAAACCCATCTACCGAAGATTTGGCAAAAGCTGATCTTGATATGATGATAGGTGCCACTATGGATAGCGTAGTAATGGTAGAAGGAGAAATGCTTGAAGTTTCTGAAAAAGAAATGGTAGAAGCTATCGCTTTCGGTCATGAAGCTATTAAAGTTCAAATTACTGCTCAAGAAGCATTATTTGCTGCAGCAGCTAGTCCTGTTGACAAAAGAGAATACAGCCACGAAAACAATGATGCTGACCTTTTGAAAGACGTAATGGAGGCTACTTACCAACAAGTATATGATGTAGCTAAAGCAGGTTTTACGAAAACTGAGCGTTCTGAAAAATTTAAGGAAGTAAGAGAATCTTATAAAACTAAATACTCTGAAGAAGAGTTAGCCGAAAAAGAATCTTTGATAAATAAGTATTACCACGATGTGGAATACAAGGCCATGCGCGATATGGTTTTAAATGATAACCAACGTCTTGATGGCCGTGCACTGGATGAAGTTCGTCCTATCTGGTCAGAAATCGATTATTTGCCAGGAGCTCACGGTTCAGCGGTATTTACCCGTGGCGAAACTCAATCATTGACTACAGTAACTTTAGGTTCACGTCTTGACGAAAAACGTAAGGATGGCGTAACCAACGTAAGCTCTGATCGTTTTTACCTACACTATAATTTCCCTCCATTTTCTACTGGTGAAGCTCGCCCATTACGTGGCACTAGTCGTAGAGAAATAGGACACGGAAACTTGGCTCAACGTGCGCTTAAGCCAATGTTGCCTGTTGATGATATTTACACCATCCGTATTGTTTCTGATATTTTAGAATCAAATGGTTCCTCATCTATGGCCACTGTGTGTGCAGGAACTTTAGCAATGATGGATGCTGGTGTTCAAATGAAGAAACCAGTTTCGGGTATCGCTATGGGACTTATTTCTGATGAAGAAACAGGAAAGTTTGCTATCCTATCTGATATCTTAGGAGACGAAGATCACCTAGGAGATATGGATTTTAAAGTAACTGGTACTGCCGATGGTATTACTGCTTGCCAAATGGATATTAAAGTAAAAGGTCTTTCATACGAAATCTTAGAAAGTGCATTGAATCAGGCAAAAGCTGGTCGTCTGCACATTTTAGGAAAAATGATGGAAACCATTACTGAGCCTCGCGCAGATGTGAAGCCTAATGCTCCTAAAATTGCTAAAATGGAAATCCCTAAAGATTTCATTGGTGCTATTATCGGACCTGGTGGTAAAAACATTCAGAAGCTACAAGCTGATACCGAAACTACTATTACAATAGAAGAAGAAGGTGACAAGGGAATGATAGAAATTAGCGGTACTGACCGCGAAAAAATGAATGCTGCTATGGCACGCATCAAGGCTATCGCATTTGTACCCGAAGTAGGAACCGTATATCAAGGTAAAGTAAAGTCTATTCAGGCCTACGGAGCATTTGTAGAGATTGGACCTAACACCGATGGTTTACTTCATATTTCTGAAATTGAACATCGCAGGCTTCAAACTGTTGATGAAGTATTAAAAGAAGGACAGGTTATTGATGTAAAACTGATTGGACTTGATGACCGTGGCAAAATGAAGTTGAGCCGCAAGGTATTATTAGAAAAACCTGCAGCGAACTAATTAGCATATACTGAGAAACTATTCTGGCGTTCTATTTATTCATTAATTGATTTAAGTACATTTTTTAAGATATGAGACAGCTAAAGATCACCAAACAGGTAACCAATCGTGAAACCGCATCACTTGACAAGTACTTGCAAGAGATAGGAAAGGTGGAGCTGATTACTGCCGAAATGGAGGTGGAATTGGCACAGCGCATCAAAGCGGGTGACCAAGATGCTTTAGAAAAATTGACTAAAGCCAATTTACGTTTTGTTGTATCTGTAGCTAAGCAATACCAAAATCAAGGACTTACTCTTCCTGATCTTATCAACGAAGGAAACCTTGGATTGATAAAAGCTGCTCAGAGATTTGATGAAACCAGAGGTTTTAAATTCATTTCGTATGCTGTATGGTGGATTCGCCAAAGTATCCTTCAGGCATTGGCTGAGCAATCTCGTATTGTTCGCTTACCGCTAAACAAGATTGGTTCTATTAATAAAATTAATAAAGCCTACGCTACCCTTGAGCAAGAACATGAACGTGCTCCTTCGGCTAATGAAATAGCTGAAAACCTGGAAATGGGTGAGAACGATGTAAAAGAAAGCTTGAGAAACAGTGGTCGTCACATATCTATGGATGCGCCATTGGTAGAAGGAGAAGACAGTAACCTGTATGATGTATTGAATACAGGCGACAGTCCTAATCCTGACGATAGCCTGATGCAAGACTCACTTCGTACTGAAATTGAGCGTTCGCTTGCAACACTTACTCCTAGAGAAGGTGATGTAGTTCGTTTGTATTTCGGTCTGGCAGGACAGCATGCCATGACTCTTGAAGAAATAGGTGAGAAATTTGATTTGACTCGTGAGCGTGTTCGTCAGATTAAAGAAAAAGCAATTCGTAGATTGAAACATACTTCTAGAAGTAAGATTTTGAAAACTTACTTGGGATAGAAAACACCTTAAATAAGTAAAAAGCCTTAGCATTTTGCTGAGGCTTTTTTATTGGATAAAAATGGTATTCACAACATTACCTTGTTATGCACAGGAAAATGAGCACTGTTCATAAATCATAAGTTTACTGATGTATTATCTGACGGTAGATATGCTATGTTAGCAACATATTAAACAAATTATTTTTTATGCAAACTTTACTCAAAATGTGTGTGTGTGTGTGATAGGGATATCACTCATTACATCTTCTTGCTCTAAAGAAGTAAAACCCTCAACTTCAGACAATGTCTTCAAAAAGGAAGGTGATGTATCCATCGAATGCGAGTACATTGTGCTTCCTGCACCAGACTCCAGTCATACTTATTTACAGGGTTATGATGACCCAAGGGAGCAGGAGTTAGATAACTATCTCTACATTATCACAAAGGCTCTTACAAAGTATAGTTGTACAAACTCTTTTAGTACCGCTTTCTCTTCTATGGCATTTGACAGGTACCTAGGGGATCAAGATGGAGAAACAACTTATGCCGATGAAATGGAAGTTCAAGATTTAATTAATCTTGATAACGTTTTTGAAACAATCCTTCAAGCAGAGTTTGTAGCAGCTGGTTTAGACATGAACATTGCTCTTGCTGATTTCACATGGGAAGGGTATTCATATGTCCCTACAGTGTGGCTAGCAAATTATACTACCGCTGACTGGGAAAAGCCATTATACTTTGGCATTGGAACTGACATAAACTATCCCGATTCGATTGCCGAGTTTATTCCTGTTTTATCAACCGAAAACTGTCCAAATCTGATAGAACTGATAGTTGGAAAGGTTGATAGAGATAAGGTTATGGCGCTGCCTGAGCCTATAAACTATAACTCAGAATGTCTTGAGAACCCTTTGCTAATTGTTCAATTAGGATGGGACAAAGCAAAAAAAGGATCTAGCACTCCTCTTGGTGATCCAGAAGAATATATTGGATCTGAATATGATACGATTATTCCTGGGCAACAAACAGGGTCTGGGTGCACAAGAGGAACAGGATATTATTATATTTCAGGCTCACTCGGAGGGCAAAGATTTGATAGATCAAAAAGATCTGAGTTTAGAATTGAGCGTTATACTTTACCAGTTGGATCAAGTAATATTAGCTGGTGGCCTTATTATTCTACTAAGGAGTATTTGGCGGATGTGCATAAAAAAGATAAACATAAAAGGCATTCGTTTAATTTCCACATTGACCAAATGGACACACATGTCCCATTAAATCCAAGTGCCTCTTCCTCCCCATCTTGTTATGCCTATGCAGCTACTTATGAATATGATTGGTACGCACAAAATAGAAACTTAACATTTGACTCATACAGAGGCAAGACCCCAAAACTTAAATTAAGAAGAAAAGGAGATCACGAACATTATCAATTAATGTATTTAAAACCAAATTGGTGCGTTGAAACAGTTTATCAATACACGATAGAAAGAGGTTTAGGACTTATAATTACCCATTAATACAAATGAATAAATCATTTATTAGGATAGCGCTTCTGGCGCTATCCTTTTTTCAGCACTCGCATATCGTAAATGCTCAAAACAAAGAATCTGGGCTTTTTGCTACCGTGGGCTTAATGAGTCATAGCTACTTTTACGAAGGAAGTTTTGGAAGCCTGAATATTGAACCGAGTTATATAAACACAACGAACACGGTTCCTATCTTTTCGGTAGGCTATAGATATGACCCCTGGAACTCTGAAGTTGATATGAGTTTCTATTCGAGTTTCGTTTCGGGTGCCGATACCGTTGCCGATATTTATTATTCCAAATCTGCCTTTTCTTTAGACTATCATTACAACTTTAAGAATTTCAGAATTGGTATCAACTATACACTTCAAAACGAAAAGCATCTTAAAATATTTGAATCTTCCTCAGACCCTAAGCCAAATAAAAATGATGGGATGGGTATTAGTTTTGGGTGGAGATATCAGAACTTCACCTTTGATTTAAAAAAGGAATTATTTATTATTTTTCCTGATTACAAACCAATTGAAATGGAGGGGCTATATGAATATTGGACCCTTCGCCTTTCTAGGCGATTCTACTTCAAAAAACAAGAATCGCAAATTAATCCTAATCAGTTAAACAAGAACTTTTGTTTCCAGTTTGGAATGCTGTCAAGCCTCAACGGACTTTACTTTAACGAGAATATAGAATCGCAGCCTGTCGCAAAAATACTCCCAACCATAGGAATAGAGGCAAGAGTACCAAAAACAGATTTCTTTGTTTACGCTCGAAGGTCAGCACTCCTTAACGTTGAAGCATTTAATTACAACTTTTTAGTTTCGGCTCAAGTTAATCATGTAGGAGCGTCTTATCAGCTTGGTAAAAAAGAACAGCTTAGGCTAGGACTTCATTACGTATGGCATATGGATAAGGCCTTAACGTATCTAGATTTTGTTGATGGTACAGGAGAGAATCCAGGGGCAATTTTTGTATATGAGAACCAAGGAATAGGTGCTTCTTTTGCTTATCATTTTGATAGTAACTTTTCAATTCTTGGCAATGTTGATTTCTATTACAAAGCCAATGAGAGACTAGGAAAAGGTTTTAATGCTGAGAGCATAAAGCTTGGAATTATGTATAATCTTTATTAAAAGATTTCTCTAAGTAGCATCAGCGCTTTTTGACAAAAAGAACCTTTATTTTTGCCAAAAAAATAATTCCATGGCTATTATTGCTCCTTCCCTACTTGCTTCTGACTTTGCCAATCTACAATCTGAGTGTGAAATGCTCAATAAAAGTGAGGCCGATTGGTATCACATTGATGTGATGGATGGGGTATTTGTACCCAACATTTCTTTTGGTATGCCGGTAATAGAAGCCATGAAAAGGCATTCGGAAAAAACTATGGATGTACACCTGATGATTGTGCAACCAGAAAGATATATCAAAGAATTTAAAGCCGTAGGAGCGGATATATTGACCGTTCATTACGAAGCTTCTACTCACCTGCACCGCAGCTTACAGGCCATTAAGGCCGAAGGAATGAAGGCTGGTGTAGCGCTTAACCCACATACTCCTGTAAGCCTACTTAAGGATGTTATTAAAGACATCGACCTAGTTTGCTTAATGAGTGTAAACCCTGGTTTTGGCGGTCAAAAATTTATTGAGAACACCTATAATAAAGTAAAAGAGCTTAAAGCGATGATTCAGGAAACTGGTTCGGAAGCTTTAATAGAAATAGATGGTGGCGTAACCTCAGCCAATGCTGCTGCATTAATTGAAGCTGGCGCTGACGTACTCGTAGCTGGTTCTTTCGTATTCAAGTCAAGCGATCCTATTGCTACTATAGCGGATTTGAAGAAATTTTGATTTTAGTGTTTAACTCCTAGTAATTAGTGACTAGTCCTTTAAACTCTACGTAAACTAGTTACTAAATACTAGGTTCCTCCATCTTCTTTAAAGGGCCTATATAGGTATTGTTTTGTTCAAAGGATTCGATATGCCTTTCCTTTTTCTCAGGATAAATATCCGCAAGGGTCACCAAAATACCCGTTTCCTCTACCGCCCCAAATGCGTAGTTGGCAGCTGTTCCAAAGCTCTTCATGGTAGGCGATAAATTCATGTAAATATTGATTAATGGCGGAATATTTTCATCCCTTTGGCGCACCTCTTTGTTAAGAGCCGTATAACCTTCTTTATAACCCAATCCTTCAAACAATTTCTGAAAAGGAAGCAATTCATCTTCTGTTACCAATGCTTTTCTAGGTTTTAACAAACCTTCTTTATCTTCAAAATAGTGATTGAGGAAACCCAATATATAATTACGCGCCTCTCTATTAAAGTGTGGATACATCGTCACTTTTCCAAAGAGGTATTCTATATCAGGATTAAGCGCCACAACGGCCCCCAAACCATCCCATAGATTATCTAAAGAAAATAGGCCTTTTTTAGAACCCGCCCCACTCTGATACCTTGGCTGAACAAAAGAGCGGCCTAGCTCCATGGTGGTAGGCATATATTGGTTGTGAAAAGTTTCTGAAATGTCAAACAAATGGCTTGTTGGTGTTTCTAACTTTCCTTCGCTGTTAGTCTCGGCATCTTTACACTTCTTTAGTCTATAGCCCGCTATTATTTCCTGATCTTCAGGGTCCCATAGTATTAACTGATCAAAAGGCTTGGCTGCCGTATCATACGAGTCTATATCCGCTGATTTTCCGGTACCACCGCCAGCCTCACGAAACGTTAACTCACGTAAGCGTCCAATCTCCCGCATAATATTAGGAGAATTGTGATAATTCACTAAATAAAGTTGATTTCGAAGTTTACTAGAATGACGAAGAAAAGTTTCTTCCGTCAATTCATTAATAATTAATTTTCGATCTACCGCGTCAATTATTTTCTCAGCCATTCTCTAATTTAAATTAGGCCATTTCATATACCTTTTCTCTCACAAAGCTCGCCCATTGCTCTTGTGTACGACTCTTGTCAAAGGTTTCGAAAGTTATAGGTTTTCCGAATTTAATCACAATGGTTTTTCCTCTTTGTTTAAAAAGTTCGTCTGCCAGGTAAAACATTTCGAGATTTGCCTTAATACCCAGCTTAGTACGAAAACGTGAAAGGTTGTAAAAAAAGTTAGAATTCTGCCCATGTACATAGGTAGGAATCACATCTACCTTATGCTGAATAGATTTTGCTATAAAGCTCTTTTTCCATTCCAGGTCAGCTACTCCGTTCTCAAGTTTTCTCGAAACCAAACCCGCAGGAAATACCATAGTAACCTCATCAGAAGCATAGGCCTTGTCTATAAGTTTTAAACTTTCGCGTGGGTTAGCACCATGCTTATTAATAGGCAAAAACAAGGGCTGAAAATTTTGAATGCTCACCAGAATATCATTCACCAAAAACTTCATGTCCTCTCTCCTTTCACTCACGGCTTTCATAAGTGTAACACCATCCAGGCCACCAAAGGGGTGATTAGAAGCTATAATGCATGGTCCTTCTTTTGGAATATTTTCAAGCCCCTCCACCTTTACAGTAGCTCCAAGCTCATTTAAAGCCGCCTTTACAAATGGCAATCCGTGCAGGTGGCCAATGCGCGACATGATATCGTTGATTTCATTTTCATGAACAATCCTTTTGATATATCTCAAAACAAAACCCGGTAGCCATTTATACAAGGTGGCATTCTTAGATTTTATTATCGCATCAATATCAACGTATTTTTTTGGCTTATCCAAAACTCAATGAAATTTTTAATTCAATAATTAATGCTCCTAAGTGCCTTTTACATAATCCTTCAAATAGGCAAATGGCTCATTCAGATTTCCTTCTAAAGTAGTTTCAGTAGCTCTGTACAATACTGTATCCTTATCGTCATTAAAAAAGTGTGGGATCACATTTTTTATCATTTCATTGCCAAAATCTTCAGAAGCATCTCGAGGTAATTCACAAGGCAAATTATCTACAGCTGACACTGCAATAGAGTTTGGAGTTCCTAAAGCCACTTCAGATTCTGTAATAGGATCGTAAGCATAAAAAGGAGCGGCAATGGTAGAAGGACGAATAGTACTAGCCACGGGGCCGTCTATATCACAGCTGATATCTGATACTAATTTTATATTGAAGTCTTGAGACCTTGCATCTTCTCTGGTAAAAATAAGCGGTGATTTTTCGCTCCAAAAATGTGAAGGGATGTAAATATCGGCATGCTTGGCATATTTCATAAAAGAAGATTGAAACTCCTCGGGCTTGGTATAAAAATTTTGACGGACAAAGTCAGAGCCATCCTTTCTTTCAAAATAGTGTTTTACATCTATTTGTGTAAATACGGGCTCTTCAAAATCCTGCTCCAAAAACTCTTCTGGAAATACCTGTGTAAGGCGCAAGGCCGACATAGTTTCCATTACACCTAGGGCCACCTTTCCTGCTCCTGTAAGCAATATTTTTATATCCTTTGGCAGATCTACTTTTATAAGTTCTCCTTCCATCTCGCGCCTATCATGGCACTTATGGGCGGGCTTTAATGTATAAGCATTGTTTACCTGGCCCCACAATCTAAATGCATTGTAAGCACCCACTATTCCAGCATATCTTCCAAAACCTAATAATCTTTTCCCTGCCTTTTCTTTAAGCATTTCATAATCGATAAGACGAATCTTCTTGTTTAGGATAGCTCTTAGCAAATCTCGATTGTAGGGCTGACGCTTATAGGTATGCGAAAAAAACAGGTAGGTTTTGTTTGGAATCAACATATCTACAGGCACCTCTTTTACGCCCAATAATACATCACAAGCCGATAAGTCCTCTGTCATCTTCAAACCTAAATCCAGATACTCCTGATCTTTATAGGCCCGTATGGAACTTGGCTGCACAAGTATTTCCAAATCATCGTACTGCTGCAACAATCTTTTACATTGGCTAGGGGTAAGGGGTACGCGCTTATCGGGTGGATTTTTTCCTTCTCGAATTATACCAAACTTTATGCTCATTTATCTTTTTCTATAATATTATGCTAAGCAGCTACAGGTAGTTATTTAGGGAATACACACGATAAATAATTATACTATATACTGCTTGCCAAAAGGCGGCCTAAAATAGTAACTTTGCACAAGAGTTCTTAAACATATTGGGGCTGACCGGTTTCGACAGCGAGTAGAAATAGGTTGTAAGCATGCCGGACTAAGAAGGTGTTGTCCGTATAAAAGATACTTCAAACCACAATTGGCGAAAACAATTTCGCACTTGCCGCCTAATTCACGGAATGTGAGTTTGTGCTAATCTCGCGTTAGACGCGAGAGTAAGTCATCTCTCAAATCCTAAGTCTAGTTGGATTTGATCAAGAGGTGTCATTAAATCTGGACTAGTAAAAGTAGTGTTGTGTACCTTTTACGAAAATGTAATTCGCAGCTAAGCCAAGAGTAGGGTGTTAATTCCCGGCTTTAGGTCGAAAATCTAATAATTAAATAAGCATGTAGAAAGCTACTGATTTCCTTGTTTGCACCAGGGTTCGACTCCCTGCAGCTCCACTAATATGTAAAATACCTCAACCTTCATCGGTTGGGGTATTTTTTTTTAGAAGTTATAGAACTCATTTAGAGCACCCCCTCCTTCCCTTCTTCTTTTGATGTTTTTTAAAAGGATTCTTACTTTGTAATAACCCCGCACTCTCTTCAAATGTAGAGAGTGGAAAAGTCTAGATTTACTATTAATAATGAAGCTTAGACTCCCGGCAAAAGATAGTACCTCATCTTCTCCCACACCTCGGTTTTATTCCTTTTTTTCTGTGCTCAGATCTTGCATTTGTAGTTGCCTCTTACACCATTTTTAGAAACATTTTGTGCTATAATCCCAATATTGGAAAAACAAGGAATTACACTACAAAGGTTTCAATCTAATCTATAAATACTTACCTATTACGGTATGCTATTTTCTATCCTTTTTTTTAGCAAACTCAAGTGTTTTAAATTGTTAGACACTAACTTTAGAGCATCAACTATTAATTAATTCTTTTTAAACAATGAGAAAATCATTATCCGACCTTTCGTGGAGGCGACACGATTCCTGGTCAAAAATGCAGTCCTTTTTCCTAACGACTGTTTTAGCCTTATTTTTAGTAATTACAGCACAAGCTGAACCTGTACGAGTGTACACTTTTGATAGTCAAGGCAATCCTATTGCCGGAACCTATAAAGTGCAGTTGGGGCCTAACTTTATTGGCACCTACAACTCAGGCGATACCGCTAATCTTACTGCAGGCCTTACTTATCAGATTCATGCTATTTATGATTTTACAAGTACCGAAAGAGTAGATCTGACCGTAAGTGCCGGTGGCGATTCTCTAGCCTTCAATACTACCAATGTAAAGATTCATTTTTCTGGCGGTTATCTTAATTATCGAGGATCTGGCAGCTGGAAATCCTTTGGAAAAGACAGCGCTTCTGCTCCTTGGAATGATCGCGAGTTATTCCCTTACGATTTTTATGGTGACACCATGAAAATCCAAACCGGATATAAGTGGAATGATGTAAGAGGGATGATATTTGACTTGTACTACGCAGGCCAAACTTCTGTAGAAAAAACAATTGCCATTATCCAAGTAAAAGACAATGCCGGTGTCCCTATTGCTGGGGCCACCGCTCGTGGAGGATACACTAACCCTACCTCGTGGCATGTAGCCGGAAGTACAAATGCCAATGGTTTGCTACTTGATTTAAGAAACGGAAATGTTAGCTCACTTGCTTATGAAGCAAGGGTAAATGCCACTACAGCAACAGAAGGACCTAAAAACCCTCAAACTGACAGTTACTATTTATTTCAAACTGAGTTGGTAACACATACGTTGCAAAGTTGTACTGCCAGCCCACTGCAAGGAGGATTAGTACGATTTGGAAATGACAGCGTATATGTAACACGATGGTTCCCAAACAATCCTGGTATTGCCACTGATTCTACAGGTACTACTTCAGGTCAGATGTTCCCAGGTACTTATTCTTTTGAAATGCAGTACAAAGGCACCTCAGATAGAAAAATAGCCGTGACTGTACCTCTAGGCGGTGCTTCATTTGTGTGGAATACTGTTACGGTTTCATTCAATTATGCCGGTTCGATTTCTTATGGAGGATCTACTGGAGACTCTCGCTTTTTGGATAGACCAGAAATGGAGCTTTTACCAGGATCTTATATTTTCCATTTTAGAGGTTCACATAGAGATACCCTAACTTTAACAGGCTGTGAGTTCAAAAAATCTGTTGTACTGGTAGATGTACTAGATTGCAACGGACAAAACCAACCTGGTGTAGATGTACAATGGTATAAGTACGGACAGGCCAACAATAAAGTTGCCGCTGGAACCACCGGTGCAGGGTCTCATCCAATCTTGGTTGACAACAATGCTGTGAAAATAGGTGTAGTAGTTAATTACTTAGGTCAATCTAACCTTGTTGTACAAAGTATTGACACCAATGCAACTGTTACTTTCCAAATGATAGATGTGGCGCTTGAGCTATACAATTACGATAGTACGGCTACCCTTACCCCACAGGCTATGCAGTTTTATGTATATGGTCAAGCAAATAACAAAATGACCTTCCCTGTTTCACAAAATATGTGCTTGCTACCTGGTCATTATGGTTTTGTAGTGAAGTACAACGAAACTTCACAAAACAGAAACCAGATTGATGTAGAAGTAGAAAACCCAGTTATTTTCCGCACAGGTCTTATAGATGACTTGGATGCATGTTCGTTTTCACCAACTACCTATTATCAATATGGCTCAGCCAATAACACTTTTGCTTTTGCCGACCCAATGGAATTTATGCCTTCTAAAGTTGGTGTGAAATCAAGTGTTAATCCTGTGAAAATGGTAACAGTACAAGCGGGTGGTGTACACAGATTAGACTCTTGTGCCAACCAGGTGATTGCCGATAGTTGTGTATCTGATAGCGGATGGGCCATGAGTACCGTAATTACACCTAGTAACCTAAGCGGCTACTGGTATGGTGTTGCTGAACTTCCTCATGATTCTACCTTTAGCTTAGAAGCCGAAGTGGGCCAACCATACCATTATGGCGGTATCAACGTACTTCCCGGTACCTTGCCTATCAAAGCTCCAAATAACATTACATACTACCGTAAGAAATTTGGACTTACTGATACAATAGATGTGGATGCGCGTTTTAGAATGTACATGGATGATGCTTGCGAAATATATATTAACGGACAGCGACTAGCTCGTGAAGAAAAAATGAGCAAGCACAATTATAGAGGAGTTCCACATGATATCTTGTTCAACGCTGATAACACTTATAACAATGGTTATTTAGGTGGTGATATGTTTGATGACGTGGTAACCGTTAACTTGGATACTATCCTCAGAAAAGAAAGTAACGATTTGGTAATCGTATTGAGAAACCCATCTCGAAATGGAAATAAAGGTGGCTTCTCTTTCAGAATGGATATTAGCAAAAATGGCCAGTCTGTATTGGTTAAAAAGAATGCTTCAAGCACCAAAGAAAACAGATTGCTAGTAGCTTATCCTAATCCTGTAACTAATGTGCTATTTGTAGAACCAACAATGGTAAGCGAAAATGGGAATAATGAATTATCTGTTTTCAATATGAGCGGACAAGTAGTAGCTACTCAAGTGTTGACTCCTAACCAAGATCGTTATGAGATAAACCTTGAGCACTTAAATGCCGGAATTTACTTTGTGAGATTTGTAGATGGACAAAACGTTCAGTACGCCAAAATCATAAAGAATTAATTTTCAATAATTCAATTATTAAAGACCCCGCACTATGCGGGGTCTTTTTATTGATACCTATCCAGCTCTTAATGTTTGGTTTAACAATCATCTGCATGGCGGCAGTATAAACCCAAGCTTTCGCTTATTCCTTGTAAATTCTGTGAATAGAATCTAGCTCTACTGTTTACTTCAGGCTATGCACTGAAGGGTTGAAAAAAAGCAAAAGGTCTCACTAGCAGCAAGACCTTTCGACTTAACAAACAACAAACTGAGGTTTATAAACTGATTTTCAATAACACATTACTACCTCATCCTAAAAATTATACCCTAGCCCAAGAGTAAAGCCAAGCCTATAATAATTCTGTTTAATACCCGCTAATTGGTATACGGGATTTAGTTGATAAGCACCATGCACATTAGTGCGAAGGCTAAAATGTTTTGTCAAATACGTATCTATTCCTACCTGGAGTTGATAGGACACAGTAAGCGGAGCCTCTTTTACCTCCCCATCTTCGGGCACGGATAATCCACTACCCGAAGGAGATAAATATTTATAAGAGTTACCCATCGGAATTCCCAATGCCAAACCTGTCTGTATCCAAGGTTTTACTTTTCTATCTCCAAATCTGTATCCCACTAGTACCGGTATTTCTAAGTACTTCCATGAGGTTTTTCCATTGTTGTTTTTCACCTCTTGATCCTCGGTAGCATGAACTATCTCATAATCCCAATGTCCTTGGTAAATGCCTTCGATAACTCGAGTAGAATCAATAGAAATTACATTTTGAAAACCTTTAGGAGAAACATACCTGCCATCAATTCGTGTGGTATCAATACTTTTATAATTATAATTTAAATCTTCACCATAACTGTTGTAGGATAGCCCAAGACTTAGAGTCCATCTTGGAGAAATATAATAATCCATAGTAAGCCCCAATGGCATTGTATTTATAGTACCCTCCTGCTCCTCTCTCAAGGCTCTATACGATTGAGTACCGCCTTTTACAGATTTATCAATCCACATATAACCTGACCATACTGATACTGCAAAACGCTGAGCAGATAGCTTCTTAATGGAACCTAAATCTAGGCTGGCAGATTCACCTGCGCTAATAAATGCGAGGTTATCTATCTTATCATTTGATGAAACAGCAGTTTGGGCTGCAGGCGCATCTTCCGTTCTTTCTGAATTTACAATCTCCTTATCTGCTACATTTTCCTCATTAGTAGCCACTACTTCTGATGGTTCCTCTTTTGTATTGGGCGAAGCCGAGTTGCCCTCCACAGCCACTGCAGATGGAACTAATTCCTCCTGTTCTTCATTTTCCTTCTGGTCGATATCACCCTCTGACATTTGGTTTTTGGGTTCCGGTAATTCTGAACCTTGGCTGGTCTCCACATTCGCATTTGATTCCTTATCCATTCCATCGATTGGAAGATTTGGGCTTTCAGTTATCTCATCTTTGATTTTCAGATTATCACCCGATGTGGGCTCTTCAAGCGACTTAATCATACTAGTGCTAGCATCATCTACTAAAACGTCATTAGGCTTCGTACTCTTATTATCATTTAGAGGATTAGATGGATTTATTTGGTTTGTCTTTACATCCACTACGCTAGTAGCATCGTCATTTGTTGAACCATCTTGGGTGCTGCTTGTATTCGTAGTATTATCATCAGGAAGCACCAAGGCACCTTCGTTAACGGAATTTTCCTGTGCTATATTTTTGGTTTTATCAGTGTGCTGATCCTCTTTATCAGTTTCTGTTTCTATTTTAGTTTCTGTTTCTAAGCTTATCGGATTTTGTATTTCCTGGTTTGTTTCATTCCCTTTAATACCTTCTTTAGGGCCATTCATACTCCAGTACCATACGGCTGATAAGCCTATTAATAAGGTGAAAAGTAAAACTGACAAACCTCTGTATAGCCCCACTCTTGATTTTCCCTGTTTGGCTAAAGGCAATTCATTAGAAAGCATCTCGGCAAGCTGAGCCTCACCTTTCTCTTTCAGAGAATGCGGAAACTTCCTATCCCCTAGCTGTTCTTTAAATTTTTCGTCTATCCAATTCATGCCTTACGTATTCCAAATTCGTTTTTGGCCAAAAGCCCCTTTAGTTTCTCCCTTGCATTGGTAAGGTGCCTGATCGAGCTTCTTTCGCTAATCTCCAGCATCTCAGCAATTTCTTTATGAGAATAACCATCTATGGCAAACATGTTAAAAACGGTTTTCTCACTTTCCTTCAGCTTATCTAATAAGCTCTCTAAGTACTCTGCCTCTTCCCAATCTGATGAATTATCTGAATCTGAATAACTAGAGGTGCTTTCAAATTCATCCTCATGGTATTCAAATTTTTCGCGCCACCGCACCTGCTGGCGGTACCTGTCTATAGATTCGTTTACAGTAATCCGGCTATACCAAGGTTTAAAATCCTTTTCGGGGTCATAGCTTTCTATGTTTTTCAAAACCTTAATAAAGGCGGTATTCAGTACTTCCAAAGCCATTTCTTCATTGCGCATATAGCGCATGCAAATGCTCATCATTCCATCAAAACAATAGTCATAGAGATGATACTGAGATCTTCTGTCATTTTTTAAACAACCTTGAATAATCTCTGTTAAATCCTTCACCCAATAATTGATGACCTTATGGGTCATAGTGTACAATGGTTAGTTAAAAGAAGCTTGCCAAACCAAGCTC
>JAUICR010000239.1 GCA_030427785.1 Bacteroidia bacterium
TACTTGGATGTATGTTATATAGATCATCAGGGGACTACTGGTAACACAACAGGCAATGTTTGGACTTCTGTCTGGCCGACAGGAACGCAGATTTTTGGCGCACCGACCCAACTCTACACTTCTCCCCCTAAGAAGGCATGGTATTATTCAACTTCCATTCCAAATCAGATTGTAACGGGTCTGCTTCCCCCAATTGATAATTTTATAAGAAGAAGACCTGAGGCAAATATTAATCCTTGTTCAGCCGTCCCAAGTTTTAAAACTACAAACCCAAATGTAAGTACTACCCAAAGCACGGCTGACATAATACCAACGGAAGCTGAATTCTCGGATTTGTCGCAAGCAATATCGCTTTTCCCAAACCCTGTTTATGATTATCTCACCGTAGAAATTCCCGATGAAATTTTTGGGCAGAAACTGATCTTAACAAACATACAGGGCCAACTAATTTTGAGTGAAAGGATAACTAGCTACAAATATCAAATAGACTTTTCTGTACTTGCCTCTGGCACCTATATCCTTCGAATCGGTGAACAGTACAGCAGAATTGTGAAATAATGAAAAGGTTTTTATCCTTTTTACTTTTCTTAACAGGTTTTGGTCATGCCATGCATAGCCAAAACCTTGTTCAAAACTATAGTTTTGAAAGTCAAAGTACCCTTTATAATCAAAGCATTTCGGATTTTTGGTTCAACCCGCCAGGCTGGAATCCGCAAGACTGGGGTATGGTAGGTTTTGACCCAGGTTCACCCTGTATAATTTGCAAGCCAAATAGAGTTGATTCTTTATACTCTGGATTTCGAGGGTGCTACATTGGCCTTGCTAAAACACCGTATGCATATGAGGGGCAGTCATATATAGGTTTACAACTTTATGACACTTTGGGGTATAAAAGAACCTTCTACCCAGGGCCTTGTTGCATCACTGCTTATGATTCATTAACCGAGGTTGACACACTCGACTTTTTCCTAAGAAGTTTCGCTTCAACCAAATTAAAATCTACGCTCCAAAAAGACAGTGAATATGTTGTGGAATATGCAGTTCATGTGGATACCTACGACCGTTTTGGCAAATACACAAAAGACTTTGGCATAAGGCTCTCCAATGATACAATTATGTACGGTGATTACTTGACACAATCCCTTTCCAATACCTTTTCCCCCGCCAAGGTAATAAGAGAAAAAGATGGATGGGTAAATGTAAAACATTCAATAAAGGCCAATGGCGATGAACTTTTTCTAACCATCGGTAATTTTCTACAAGACCACCAATCCACATGGTTACTCGCACCAACTGATTCATCATATTGTGTTAGTTATGGGGAAACTCCCTTCCAATATTACTTCGATGCCATTTACCTCTACAAGGCCACCGATACCGTTTTTCATGTAAAGCTACCACCCGATACCACGCTGTGCGTGGGTGAGGAGTTGGAGCTATATGCTATGCATGATGATGGCTTTAAGTTGGAGGATACGGTCAAAACCTTTTTGTGGAGCACGGGCAGTACGGATAGCAGCATTATAGTAAATACCCCCGGCTTGTATTGGGTAAAGGTAGAGTACAATCATCGCTTTTGGGATAGCGATACCATATATATAGAGCCACAGGTAAGCCCCTATACAAGCGGTTTGCCCACCTACAAAGAAGGTTGCCAAGGTGATGCCGTAGAACTAAAAGCCTACCCAGATATCAATCGTATTTTGCTCTGGAACACGGGCTTAGTAGCCAATCAGATAACCGTGCGCGATAGCGGCTATTATTGGCTTTCGGCCATTTCAGTTTGTGATACAGTGATAGATTCGGTGCTGGTAAACCTAATAGATTGTGATACGCTGGCACCACCACTACCTGTGTATATTCCCAATGCATTTACCCCAAATGGCGATAGACTAAACGATTTTTGGGAAATTGCCAACCTACCCGAAAAAAATGAAGTAATCGTATGGAACCGATGGGGGCAAGTAATGTTTCATACAAAAGACTACCAAAACAATTGGGACGGAACCGATACCAAAGGGGAAAAACTGCCGCTGGGCATTTATGTATACAAAGTCATTTACAGGGAGTATCCGGGTATTCAGCGCATACAGCAGGGCTGGGTGTCGGTGGTGGAGTGATGCTTTTGACTTTTGTATTAGCTATTGGCTTTTCACTGCTCACCTTCTTACCTGTTCACTTTTTTCCCTACACCCTTTCTTAGGCAGAACCCACATTCTTCAACTCAGTGAACCTTTTCCAAAGTTTAGAACTTTGAAAAAGGTTTTGGAGTTGATCTTTAAGAAATTCAGATTGCAAACTTATCAAGTTCTCTAAAAAAGAAAAGCCCGGAAAAATTTCCGAGCTTTTCTACAACTAACGTTAAATCTGAATGGTCAGAGATTAAATGTACTGATTTTAATTGAGAAAGTATTTTCCTAATTAATTCGAAACAAGTAACACTACGATAAACATCAGAACAGAGATTATTACCCCCGAGTATAGATTTTTCATGTTGCTAAATCCTTAATTAATAACCCCTTGAGGGCGCAAAGTAAAGTAAATTTTATACATCATGGCATTTTTTGTAGTACTCAATTACAAAATATTAATTTCCAGCTATTTACTTTCGTCTATTTTCTTCAAATTCAGAAACATTTACAAAAATCAAATTCTCAATCCCTTAATCATCAGTTGTTTCCAACACCTTGTTTTCTTCTGTTTTTATTATGCACATTTCCTATCCTTTTTTTGAATGGTTTCAAGCTCAATTTGTTCTCGTTATATTTGGCAAAAGTCCAACCCCTATGTTTAGAGTTCCTATTACCCTCCTTTTTGCTTTGGTATTTCTACAGCAAATTAGTGCTCAAGTGGAGTACAAAACATACAATATCAACGGTGTGCGTTCTCATACTTTTGAACCAAAAAAAGTTGAACCTGATTTTAATGTTCAACTTATAAATCTAGAAGCACCAAGCCCTGATGGTGATGACTACCGTGCATTTTTGATGCGTCAAAAAATAAAGAGTCGTGAAGCTTTTCCCATAAAAACTACTACTAGTGCACCTGAGAAAAAAGCCACCCAGGCACAACCTATAATCGGAAAGGGATTTGGAATGACTCGTGTGCTTTTTAATGGCACTGTACTAGACGTTACCGGAGGGATTCCTAATGACAATGCTTTGGCCGTGTCTAACGGAGGCTTGGTGGTGAGCAGTATCAATAGTCTTGTGTGGGCTTATGACTTAAATTTAGATACCAACCATTTTCCTACCGACATTATTACCCTGGCCAAGGTGGGAGAAGGGTCTATTAGCAACAATTTTTATGATCCAAAATTGATTTATGATGAAAAGGCGGATCGCTTCATTTTAGTTTTCCTGAAAGACAATTTACCTGGTACTAGCCAAATAATGATTTGCTTTTCGCAAACCAACGACCCTTTAGACGGATGGAACGTGTTTCGCCTACCGGGCAATCCACTAAATAATAATCGCTGGACTGATTTTCCGGCAATCAATGTTACTGACCAAGAATTATTCATAACCGGGAATTTAATTATTCCAGGTGTGTCATGGCAAGTGGGCTTTGACGGCTCAGTAATATGGCAGATTGATAAAAATGCGGGCTACAACAATGATTCTATTTTGCCCTCAAAACTGTATGCTCAAGTTTCGTACAACGGAAAATACACCCGAAATCTACATCCCGTAAGAGGTACGGGCAGTAGCACTACTGAGCAATACTTTTTATCAAACCGAAATTTTGACATCAGTAACGACACCGTATTTGTAATGAAAATAGATGGCCTGCTGAGTGATTCTACCACGGAGCTGAAAGTAACCATGGCCCAAACGGATGTGAACTATGGTGTTCCTCCCAATGGCCGCCAACAGGATACTGACCTTAGTGATCCTACCAAAGGCTTGCAAACAAATGATGGACGTGTATTGGGTGCTATCACTAATGGCGATTGGATTCAGTTTGTATCCACTACCGTAAACCCTCAAACAGGTTTGGCCGGTATTTATCATGGATGGGTTACCAATCCCACCGAAAATAATCAAACCATTACGGGTACTATTTTGGGAGACCAAACGCTTGATTTTGGTTACCCAAATATCGCTTTTGCCGGAAACGATCCCTGCGATATTGAAGCTATCATTGGCTTAAACTTTACTTCACCAACTGACTTCCCCGGAGTAGGGACCTTCTATTTTGGAAATGATTCCAGCTATTCAAGTTTTACTAGAATAAAAGACGGATTGAATTATACCGATCGCCACTCGGATAGCTACGAGAGGTGGGGCGATTATTTTGGAATTCAACCAAAATTTGACGAACCCGGCACGGTGTGGTTATCTGGCTACCGCGGTTTACAAAACCGTGCTAACGGTACATGGATTAATGAAGTAAAAAGCCCAGATAGTGATGTGCTCATTGTAAATGTTGATGAATTGGATGGCACCATATATTGCAAAGGAGGAATTCAACTTACTGCTTCTGGCGCTATACCTCCTTATTTATACAGCTTTGATAATGGACCTTTCACAGAAGATAATATTGCTGACAGCCTGTGCCAAAGAGACACTGTAACTTATGCAGTAATGGATGACAGAGGTTGTGTGGTATACGGTGAATACGTTACCA
>JAUICR010000364.1 GCA_030427785.1 Bacteroidia bacterium
GAAAAAAGACTTTTTGCACGTTTAGTAGGTATGCTAAAACTTTGTTTCGGATTCCATCGATTTAAATTTCACCTCTCAGGTTTACTGTTTGCTTTCTCTTTTTTGGCTACTGGCCAAAATGTAGAATTGGAAAAAAGGCTAGCGGAAGAAGGGCGGAAAATCCTGGAGCATTCGGAATATGCTGAACGCAAAAAAGCAAATTTGGCTTTCGCTAAAATGCTGAGCGAATACATTGCTACTGAAGAGGGTTACAATTCAGAATTGAAACCAGTCACAAATATGATGCGCCTTTTTTATAAAGACGAATGGCGCATGTTTACCTGGCAAATGCCTGATAGTAATTATCAGTATCAGCGTTTTGGTGTATTTGTAGCTGAGACTAAAAGAGGCATTGTGGTAACTGAGCTGGAAGATAAAGCGAGTACCGATCCTCAGGCCATATTTAGGGTTCTTAAGCCAAACAATTGGTACGGGGCCATTTACTATAAAAGTATTCCGGTAAAGAAAGGGCGAAATCAAATTTTTACGCTGTTGGGCTATGCTCCTGGAGAAAAAATTAATCAAAAGATTATAGATGTTCTAGAAGTAGACGGTAGGGGTAGGCCAAAGTTTGGAGCTCGTATTTTTAAGATTGACGAGTTTATGGATAAAACCTTGCGCAAAGCACCAATGCGTTTGATCCTGTCTTATGGGGCAAAATATTCCGCATCGGTGCGGTGGAATGAAGATGAGAAGATGATAATAATGGATCACCTTTCCCCGCCCGAATTAAGACTGAAAGGAATCTATCATTTATACGGCCCTGATATGAGCTATGACGCATTATATTGGGAAAAAGATTGGTGGCACTTGAGCACTGAGGTTAAGTTTAATTCACGTCAAAACATAAAAATAGTTCCACCAGATAAGCCTACAGATTTACCTAAAAAGTAATAGAGAGAATTAACAAGATAATAACCGATACAACAGCCTTTACACTAGTTAATTAGTATTTTTGGCGCCTTGTTACAACAA
>JAUICR010000240.1 GCA_030427785.1 Bacteroidia bacterium
TATTTCAAATCCGATAACGGATGCAAATATAACAAAGGTCTTTGGCCTTTCCATATACTTGCCATTAGTTCTATCTATACCTTTATATGTAAATACCAATCAGTGACTTGCTACCGACAACCAAGCCAATAGTACCGCTAAGGCTGTAGCAAAAAGTTTCTTAAAATTAAATCGATGCGATTGGCTACTTTCGAAAAGGATGGTGGTAGATATATGTAGAAATACACCAAGCGTAAGTGCCGTAAGCTGACGAGCGTATTGGCTTAACTCAGGAATGGATTCTCCAATAAAAACACCAATAGGAGCGATTAATGCAAAGCTTAGCATCACCCCAATTATCTTCATCCAATTAGAAGTAAGCTCCTTTATCATGCTAAAAAGAATAATGCTCACCGGAATTTTATGAATAATAATACCCCAAAGTAAGGCATTCTCACCTCCATGGTTATGCTGCAAAGCAATGGGTAAACTCTCAATTAGAGCATGAAGAAATAAGCTCGCTAACACACCTATAGGGAGTGCCTTGCCATGAAACATTTCTACATGTCCATGTCCATGCTCCATCCCTTTGCTGAAAACTTCTAAAATGAGCTGAATAAAAAAGCCACCCATTATCCAGAAACCTATGTAATGATCATGCCCGCTATACACTTCTGGCAAAAGATGAAAAACACCAATGCTCAAAAGGTAAGCACCACTAAAAGTCAATAGAAACTTTATAGAAGCTTTACCTCTTTTTTGTAGTGCAGCTGCTATAAGACTGCCAGCTAGAACTGATAATATTAGATATAGATAGGATGTCATTTTAACGAGCAAATAAAACCAATCTTTCTGAATTTACTGCATCAAAAGGTGATAGGTCAAAATCGCCATAAGTAGCTTCAATGTGCAAGCCTGCCTCTTTAAACATTTGAACAAACTCTTGATGACCTATCAATTGGACTTGCTCCTCGTACTCCCAATTTTCACCCTGATCTTCAAACCGGATAGTTTTAATCACTTTACCATTTCTAATAAATCTATTCAAGTGAAATTCAATATCGCCTACTTGTCGTACCTCTTCCTTTACCAATCCTAGGCGTACCTTTTCTACATTCATAAAATCAAGAACCAAGCAACCACCAGGCTTCAAGGCACGCTTCATCATTCTCAATGCTTGTATATCCTCTTCATAAGTTTCAAAATAGCCAAAGCTGGTAAACATATTAAGGATATAATCAAAACGATTCTCGCCATAGGGTTGGCGCATATCGCCTACCTCAAAGTCAAGTCCTTCTTTAGCGTGATGTTTTGTTGCCCAGGCGATGTTTTGAGGAGACAAATCGATACCGGTAACCTTTAGCCCTTGCTTGTGCAAAAACTTAGCATGCCTACCTCGGCCACAGGCCAAATCCAAAAGATGAGCCTCCTTAGTAGGCTGCAGTTTTTTTATCAATTCAGTCATAAAAAATCGCGCCTCTTTATCATCTCTATCTTTATATAGTAGGTGATAATAAGGGCTGTCAAACCACGCGGAGAACCATGTATTGCCTGTACTCATGAATTGTGAAAATCTAAAATATTTCAATTAATTTTTGAGGAATTTCTAATAGTAGTAAAGAAGATACACTCAAAATAACGATCAAAACCCATCTAATAATGATATTGGCTTTTGGCAAAAATAAAATATAACGTGCTCCAAAAAATGCCCCAAAACCTTGGCCAATAGCCAAGGTAGCACCTGGCAGCCACATGATATCATTGCTAAAAAGAAAAACGATAAAAGCTGGCAATACAAGCAGAAAAGCAATCAAGAGCTTTACAATATTTGCATCGCGCAAGCTGTACTTCATAAGCAATACCAATACAGCCAACAGCATAATACCGATACCCATCTGAAGGAACCCGCCATATATACCTATCGCAAAAATTAAAAGCCAGTTTAGTATCGTTTTACCACTTCTCGATCTATCCGTGGCTTTGGTCCACTTTTTAGGATTGGTAATAAGCGTAAATAAAAGAACCAGCATCACCACTCCAATTATACTTTTTAGCAAATGAGGATCAACCTCTACTGCCAGAAAAGCCCCCAATAGAGACCCTAGTATACCCGGTAGTACAAACCAAGAACTCTCTCTGAGCAGAAACTTAGTACGCTGAGTTTTTTTAAGGCTAAATACGGCCGTTATAGTTTGTACCAAAGCGCCTATCCTGTTGGTAGCATTGGCTACATCAGCTGGTAGTCCGGTAAATATTAGTAAAGACAAGGTAATAGCCGAGCCATTACCTGCCAAGGTATTTATTAATCCTGCCGCAAGGCCGCCTAATAGCAGCAAAAAAATATTAGAGTATTCCAAGTGGCGAAGGTATTTTAAAAGTCGGTATTTGAAATAAACAAATTCTTTTAGAATAGTATCTTTATGGAGTTAGAAACGATTGCTTAACAGCTGTTTAAGTACGCTTTCAAATTCAACCAATATGAAAATCATTGTCTGGTTTAAAAAAATAATCTCTTGCCTTATGAATCATCAACCTCCTATAAGCTGCCACTTTCAAGTAGATTGGGGCGGCACCCGAACAGATTTTGTAGAAGTTACGGGTCTTACAATTGAACATGATGTGGTAGAATATCGTGGTAGCGGAAATGTTAAAGCTAGTACACAAAAAATGCCCGGAATGGCCAGATACAATCCCATAAGTTTAAAACGCACCATTTTACAGGGTGACAATGAGTTTTACGATTGGATAAAAACGGTGAAGCTAAACACGGTAGAAAAACGAGATGTAGTGATTCGGTTATTAGATGAAGAGCATCAACCCGTTATGATTTGGAAAATAGTAAATGCCTGGCCCATGAAGTTGGAAAGTCCTTTACTAAAATCGGATGTAAGCGAAGTGACACTAGAAACCTTGGTGCTGGCACACGAAGGAATTCAAATAGAATCAGAGTAATTTTTTACTACTAAAAATTATACTCCATGATGAACTGTACTCGAAGGTCATCACCGGGGCTTTCATATTCGTCCGTACGATATCCATAAATACCCTCTACTGCAAATTGCATAGGGCCCGAAAGGTGCCAATACAAATTGGCACTGGCGTAGGATCCAGTAAGCAAGCTTGGCTTGGGAGTTTCAATTGGATTTTTCAAGTAAACATACCCATACACAAACGTTGAACTAAAGTGGTTTTCTTCCAAACTCTCTAAACTCTTTTTGCCCCAATAATGCTGATACCCAAGGTAACCACCAGCTATAGGTACCAAATCTAAATCTCCTTGATGATTAGGGATAGCGTCCCATCCACCTCCACCAAATGATACAAGATAGCGAGCTATACCCTTGCCGCCAGCCACTTGATAGATAAACTTATCGTCTTTATTTACCTGAAGACTACCTGAAATACTAGTTCCTCCACCTATTAAATAGTTTCTATTATGCAACACATTTTTATACTCTATAACACGACCTACAGTAGCAATCTGAAAATGCCCCCTAGGCCACCTTATTTCATAATGTCCTACTAGATCTGGTATACCTTGTAAGGCAGGTTTTATTAAAGAATCTACAAATAAATACCTACCATAATCGGTGGTGGGACTCTCAACAGAAAGCATAATTGTAGCATTTTGTTTTAGATGAATGAAATAGGCTATCTGCGCACTCCGTACCCAGGCACCCGTAGCCGGGCCATCAAAATCGGTAATGTTTGGCCATGCCTCCACATCTGTAAACCCTGACCATGCTTGCCCTATTCTCCAGTTTGCAAAACTTACATAGGCGTGTCTTAGTCTAAGTCCTCCACCTCCACCGCCATAAAAATCAGTTTCGATGTACGAAAAAATCTCTCCCATATTTTTGGTCTGAAATTTTGAAACAAACATCAGTCGAGTTTGATACAAATCAGCATGAAACTGTGGATCAGCCGAGGCACTGTCTCGCTCGGTAGGAATGGACGGTAAATGCATGGCCGATTCATTAGGAATCCCTTCTGCATCTACAAACCCACTAAACTTTAACCAAGCCGTAGTATAAAACTCTTTTACGGGCTTGCCATTTAGCGAATCAACCGATGTAAGCGTTAGTAACTGCCCATGAGATACACTAAGGAATGCAATAAAAAGTGCGATAAATAAACGTTTAGTCACGGTAAGATTTTTAATAAAATTAAGATAATATAGAGATTCTCATGCTTTTTTTGAATTCATCAAATTGATTACTTTAGAAGACAACAACCAAACCTATGAACCAAACCAAAACTAAAAGAATCGAGTCTATCGATATCTTAAGAGGTATTGTGATGGTGCTAATGGCACTTGATCATACGCGTGATTATTTTCATATAGACAATGCCATTAATAGCCCCACTGATTTAGATACCACAACCCCATTTCTATTCTTCACGAGATTTATTACTCATTATTGTGCCCCCGTATTTGTGTTTTTGGCAGGCACTTCAGCCTTTTTATACGGAACAAAAAAAAAGAATAAAGACCTCTCCAGGTTTCTGTTTATACGAGGGGTTTGGCTAGTAGTGTTAGAGGTATTAATAAACAACCTCATTTGGCAATTTGATATCACCTACAGTTTTGTGGTATTACAAGTACTGTGGGCTATTGGCATTAGTATGATGG